>VGFD01000089.1 GCA_016868975.1 Armatimonadota bacterium
GCCGAAGGGCAATAAGTGGCGGATGACCCATTTGCGAAATGCATCCACCAGGTGGCTGAATTCCGCCGGATGATGCCACCCGTCGGCTAAATGCTCGGAGTCTCCATCGCGTGCAGCGGAATCAGCAGGGGATGCGCGTGCTCGGCGCCGGCCGCGTCCACGATGGTGAGCAGACCGCTCTGATCCACGGTGGCGGAAAGCGTGGCCTTCGCCTTTAGAGGCCCCTGCTGCTCGCACTCGAGCACCCGAGTCGCAGGCAGCGCGCCGGGCGCGATCACGGTTTCCTCGTAGCGGTCCGAGAGCAGCACCGGCGCGCCGGCGGCGGCGGTGGGAATGGACGCCCAGGGCACCAGGTGATGCGTCTCGCGATTGGTGCGCACGGTGACCGTGCCGTCCGCGGCCAGCGTCTCCTGCATGTCGGTCTGCCAGGTCATGTCTGACGCGCCGGGCATCGTGCTGCTGGAAATGCGCGGCTTCGCGCTGACCTCCAGGTCCAGCGTGTCGCGGTTCAGCCTGGTGGTGATCCCGCTGGCGGCGTCCACGACGTACACCTCGTGCTTGTACGCCGTCGCCTCGAGGAGGTGCCCGGCAGCGTCCCGCGCCTCGGCTTTCGCGCCGCCGCGCCACCAGGGGCGCTGGTCCACGGTGATCGATTGGGCCACGCCGTCCGTGCCGGCCGGCAGGTCGTAAGTGTCGCGGCGCTCCTCGTGGCGGTGCGTCACCCCGTTCGCGGCGCGACGCTGGCCGGGAACGGCTCCGTTGAGCGAAATGAGAATCATGACGTGTCCATGGTGCACCAGGGCAGGCCAGGGGCGCAACAAACGGCTTGTGAACATCTGGAAGAAATTCTTATCCACGAATTTTCTCCCAGCGTGGCGCGGCTCGCTCCAGTTATCCACACCAATCCACCGGAATTCACACCTTGACGCCGTTCTCAACCGATGATACGCTGCCTTTTGTCGAGGGCAGCAATGCCTCGGCGGTCGAGGAAAGGACCTTAAAGCCCTCTCCGCGGGCCTGTGTTGACAGCCCGTTGGAGCGCCCGCCCCGGCGGGCTTTGGCCTCCTGGCGCGTGACGGCCCGGAGGCGACAGGAGTACCTTTTTGCGGTGCTCTGCCGCAAATGCCACTGCAGTGCAAAAAACGTCACAGGGGCCCAGCCGGGTCTCTACAGTCGTCAGGCGAGGACAGGCCGCGCATCCTGTCCCCCAGGGCGGCCCTCCGGCGAGAAAGAACCGGGTTTCGGCCTGGTCGGGATAGTCAACTCCCCAGCCTCGGGCAGAGCACCGAGGCTTCTTTCGTTTTTCTGAAAAATTCTTCTCAAAAGAAAAATGGCCGGCTCCCAGAGGAACCGGCCATTCTTGCGCAATCCTTACGCGTGCGCGGCCATCATCTCGACCATCGCCTTGTTCATCTCCTCCGGGGACACCTCGCGGACGTGCGTGCCGAACATCCAGTGGTGGCCGAACGGATCCACCAGGGCGCAGGTGCGGTCGCCCCAGAACTGGTCCTTCAGGTCTTCCTTCACCGTGGCGCCGTGCTGCGTCGCGTTGGCGAAGAAGGTGTCCACGTTCTCCACGTACAGGTACAGGCCAAAAGGCGTCGTCTTGGCGTCGAGGGACGGAGCGACCGAGCCCGCAGGTGGGGCTCTCGGCGCCCAGCATAAAGAAACAGTTGCCGTGCTGCATCTGGGCGTGGACCGTCTTGCCGCCAGGGCCGGGCATCGCGAAGTCCTTCTTGAAGCCGAAGGCCTTCTCGTAGAAGCTCAGGGCCGCGTCAATGTCCTTCACCGTCAGGAACGGCATGATGGCGCTGGCGTTGTTGGGCAGTTTTCCGGTGTTCATTTAGGAGTCCCTCCTCGTGAAAGTCGAGGGGGGGTCGGAGCACCGCCGGCAACTCCTTTATTTCGGAAACAGCGCCATCAGCGCCTCGTCGGCCCGCTCCGCCCAGGCCGGCTCGTTGTGCTCTGCACCGGGCACCTCACGGTAGTGCAGCGTGTCGTCAAGCCGGTAACCCTTCTCCAGCAGCACGTCGCGCATTTCGCGGAGATCGTCCACGAAGTCGTTGACCCCGTTGCCATCGGCGTCCTCGCCGCCGCCCTCCGCGGTCCCCATGTCGATCCACACGCGACTCGGGCCGCGACCTTCCGTCTGGGCCAGGGCTTTCGTCAGGTGACCGTCCGCCCACCACAGCGACGGTGACAGCGCGCCGCACAGCCCGAACACGTCCGGGTGCTTCCACGAAAGGTACAGCGACACCAGCCCGCCCAGCGATGAGCCCATCACGGCGGTGTGCGCCGCGTCCGCCTGCGTGCGGAAGTGCCGGTCCACCCACGGCTTCATCTCCCTGATGAGGAAATCGCCGTAGGCGTCCGCCTTTCCGCCGCCATACTTTGTGTCGGGAACGTCGGTGTATTCCTCGATTCGCTTCGCGCCGTTGTTGTACACGCCGACCATGATGACCGGCGGCATGCGCCCGGCGCGAATCAGCGCCTCGGCGGTCTCGTCCAGGCCCCACTCGCGCCCCATGAAAGCGCTGCGGGGATTGAAGACGTTCTGCCCGTCGTGCAGGTACACCACGGGATACTTCCGGGCATTTCCCGGCGCGTCGTAGCCCGGCGGAAGGTACACCACGACGTCGCGCGTGCCGCCCAGCGCCTCACAGGGGAAATCCCTGACGATCCGCACGTCCCCGCTGATTCCGGAGCCGTGGAGCGGGCGCGCGACCGGCTGAATGTTCATGGCGGCTCCCATGATAATGAGGCCACATTGCCATTTCAGCCGCATGTTGTGAACGGGATGTTGATAAATCAGCGCAGCGCCCTCCACGGCTTCCCAGGATTCACCAGAGGCGGCTATTTAGGAGGCGCGTCCGGGAGTTCCTACAATCCGCGCCCGTTACGCGACGCCAGTCGGATCGGATTTACAGTCAGCGCGGTCGCTCCCGGCCCTTGCCTGCCGTCGGTCGCGGGAGTCGCGCGCGCGGCCATGGAAAGCATCAGCAATAGCCCGTCGAACGCACGAGTTGAGGGGAAGTTTCATGGAGTATCTCCAGACACCGCGCCTGCTGCTGCGCTTCTTCACGGCCGAGGACGCGGATCTGCTCATTGACCTCGACAGCGACCCCGAAGTCATGCGACACCTTACGGATGGTCGCCCGACCCCGCCCGACGAGGTGCGCAACGGTCAGATTCCACGCATCCTCGCCTATCATGAGGGCACCCCGCAATACGGCTTCTTCGCGGCCGTCAACAAGGCGAGCGGCCGCTTCGTGGGCTGGTTCCACTTCCGTCCGACGCGCGACGCGCCGCATGACATCGAATTGGGCTACCGTCTGCGGCGCGACGCCTGGGGTCAGGGCTACGCCACCGAGGGCTCGCGCGCGCTGCTTCACAAGGGCTTTGCCGAGCTGGACTTGCCGCGGGTAGTGGCGCGGACCATGCTGGCCAATGTGGCCTCGCAGAACGTGATGCGCAAGCTCGGCATGCGGCACGCCCGCGACTTCATCGAAGATCGCTTTCCCGGAGCCGACCAGCGCGCCGTGGAATACACCATCGAGCGGGAGGACTGGGCGAGGGCGTAGTATGCCCACTCAGGAGGTGGCATCATGTCGAAGGATAAGGTAGAGGGAATCGAAGCCACGGACGTCAGCAAGATGACCGAGTCGTCGCTCAAGCAGGCCGACAAGGCAGGTAACGCGTTTTCCGGCAAGGACGGCGGCGGCGGCGCGGCGGAGTGCGGCGCGGCGGTCAAGATCGAGCCGTCCAAGGACGTCATGAGCATTTCCGACGAGGCCAAGGGCAAGTAATCCGTTTCTCGGAGGTTTCCCACGATGCGACCGGGTCTGATTCTGGTGGCGCTTGCCGCTGCATTGTTCGCCGCGCCCCTCCAGGGGCTCGCGCAGGCGCCCGGGCCCGGATACGCGCAGGCGCCGGCCCCACCGCCGGTGCTGCGCCTGGACAACGGCACGCCGCTGATCGTGACCCCGGTGCAGGAAATCTCCAGCGCCGTCAGCCGCACCGGCGATGCGGTCGCCTTCACGGTCATTCACAAGTGCCGGGTGGACGGGCAGATCCTCATCATGGACGGGACCCCGGTCTCTGCGGTGGTGGCCGATGCGCGCCACTCGCAAATGTTCGGCCGCCCCGGCATGCTGGAGATCACCTTCCTCAACACCAGCACGATTGACGGCTCGCCGCTGCGGGTGCGCGCGGCCGTGCAGCGCGACGACAACACCATCGGCGCGCTGGGTGCGCAGAAGCCGGGCACCATCCAGGTCCAGCAGCTGCTTCCCTACGGCCTCGGGTTCGCATTCAACGGAAAAGACGCGGTGATGAAAACCGGCGTGCCGATCACGATTTTCGTGGACGAGGACGTGGATTTTGCCATCACGCCGGGAAGCCAGCCGCGGCGGCTTACTCGCCCGTGGGTGCCGTCGTCGCCGGAATTTCCGACAGCGCCGGGCGGACAGTTCCCTTAGTGGTCCGCGGCGCAAGTCTGATCATGAATTGGAGCCCCGGGCGCGGGCGCAACACTTAGCTTAGTTCTTCTGCCCCGCGAGCGCGTCCGCGACTTTCCAGATAATCACGGTGCCGTCGTCACTGCCGGAGGCCACGTCGCGGGTGTCGTTCGAAAAAGTAATGGTGCGCACCGGACCCACGTGTCCCGGCAATTGCATCAGCAGCTTGCCGGTGGGCACGTCCCAGACCGTGACCAGCCCGTCCGCGGAGCCGACGGCGAGCATCTTGTTGTTCTCAGAGAACGCCACGCACAGGGCCGGTGCCTTCAGCCCCGACGGGGATGGAAGCGGCGCGTTGCTGGCGCCGTCGTACACGGTCACCAGACCGCCGCCGTCGGCGTTGCCGCCGGCCGCGGCAAATAATTTTCCGTCGTCGCTGTATTGCACCTGCCCCACCCCGGCGCCAAAGGCAATTGTCGTGAGCAGCTTTCCGGTGTAGCGATCCCAGACCAGCAGCATGCCGCCCTGCGAGGGCGCCGTGATATTCGCGGCGTAGGCGAGACGGTCGCCATTGTTGTTGAACGAGAGCGACGCGACGTTTCCGCTCAAGCCGTTCGGCGGTTTGGGCATCGCGGTGTCGTGGTAGGCGAACACGAGGTGCGTCATCTTCCACACCTGCACGTTGAAGTCGCCGAACGTCGTCGCCATGTACCGGCAATCCGTGCTCAGCGAGGCGATGGTGCCGATGCCGTCGGTCCACTGCTGGCGCTCCAGGTCGTCGGCGAAATACACCGACGCGGTGCCCACCGGGCTCAGCGTGATCAGGCTGCTGTAACCCTCTGGAAAACTGAAAATGGAATAGGCCAGCCACCCCGCCGCGTTCAGCAGCGTCGCGCGGGTTTCCACCGGCTGCAAGTTAAACATCTTGAGCACGCCGGTCCTGGTCCCGAAGCTCAGATGGCCGCCGCCCGGCGAATAGGCTACCGAGACCACCGGGCCACCGTGGCCGTGCAGGCGGTGCCTGGCCCACTGCGGCATGGGGGGCAACTGCGCCTCGGGCGGCGGGCCTTCGCACTGCGCTCGCGCCGCGGCGCTGGAGAGCAAGAGAACGAGCAAAAGGATGACGAGGCGTTTCATGGGCGAAGGAGGTTCGCCCCAACAACGCCGTATCCTCCGCCCATGGCCTTGAAAGTCTACCAGGTGGACGCGTTCGCCGACCGTCCCTTCGAAGGAAACCCGGCCGCGGTGGTGGTCACCGAGCGGCCGCTGTCCGATGCGCTGATGCAGTCCATCGCGATGGAAATGAATCTCTCCGAGACCGCGTTTGCGGTGCCTCTCGGGAATCAGCCCATGGATCAAGTCGAGCGCTGGTCTTTGCGCTGGTTCACCCCGGCCTGCGAGGTGCGGCTCTGCGGGCACGCCACGCTGGCCACCGCGCACGTGCTCTTCAACGACCTGGGCGTCGGCGTGGAAACCATCCGCTTCGATACGAAGAGCGGTGAATTGCGGGTGGCACGCGACGAGGATCGGCTCCGCATGGATTTTCCGCGCGACGAGCCCGAGCCGCTGCCGGCGCCGGCCGGCCTGGAGGGGGCGCTTGGCGCGAAAATCCTCGAAATACACCGCGGCCGAACGCTCCACAAACTGCTGGTACTGCTGGAAAATGAGGAGGCGGTGCGAGGAGTGGTTCCGGACTTCCGCGCGTTGGCGCGCCTTGAGAAGGAAGGTGGCTGGAGGGGGACCATCATCACCGCGGCCGGGAGCGGCGACGTCCATTTTGTGTCACGATTTTTCGCACCCCTGGAGGGCATCGACGAAGATTCGGTCACCGGCTCCGCGCACACGGTGCTGACACCGTACTGGGGCCGACGCCTGGGATTGCGGCGCATGCACGCTTTCCAGGCGTCGCGGCGGGGCGGACATCTCGACGTCGTGCTCGACGATGAGCGCGTGTTCTTGATCGGCCGCGCCGTTGAGGTGATGAACGGGGTCTTGAAAGTCGTCGCTTTTCCCTAGCCAAAAAAAATAACCTCCGGCAATCCGGAGGCTATTTTTATAGAATTTACCCGGCGAAGATGTTGAAATCATCCGGCACGTTCTTCAACTCGATGAAGCTGTTGCCGGGGGTCTTGCGGTCGAAGTGCGCGCCGATGGTGGCGTACTCGCCGTTACCCAGGTCGAGGACCTGCACGATGTTGGCCGCGTCGGCGGTGAAGTTGGCGTAGGCGGCGGTTTCCATCGGCCCGTGGGCTTCCAGGGTCATCTCGCCGTTTTGCAGGTCGCCCTCGAAGTGCGCGGTGGCCTGCATGCCCATCTCCTCGATCTGGACTTTGCCGGGCTCGTTCCTGGCCAGGTCGAGCGGGCTCTCGTCGATCTGGATCAGCTGGTCAAGCTGCTCGGTGAGCTGGCGCTCGGCTTCGCGCACGGCGCCGGCCGGAATCGGCTTGCGGTCCACGTTGTCGCCGGACAGGTGGCCGGTGGTCTTGAACGCCTCGGCCTCGGGGCGGGCATAGGCGGGAAGGTACTGAATAGTGCTCATCAGGGGAAGGCTCCTTATCGGGTGTATCTCTTTACGGCCGCGATCTTGCCACAAGAGGAGGCACAAGTCTTGCACAGGAGGTTAACAATCCGACAGGACATCCCCGGACCGGCGCGTAAGGGCCGCCCCATGAACATCCTCCGCATGGCCTGTGTCGTGGCGCTGCTGGTCGCCCTGCTGGGCATTGCTGATGCGAAACAAGGGAGCAAGAAGATGAGCGGACTGTACTCGCTGAAGACCACCACGCTGGAAGGCAAGCCTGCCGACCTGTCCCAGTACGCGGGCAAGGTGTCCCTGGTGGTGAACGTCGCCAGCGAGTGCGGCTACACGCCGCAGTACGAGGGCCTGGAGGCGCTGCAGAAGGAATACGCCGCGAAGGGCCTCGTGGTCCTCGGCTTCCCCAGCAACGAGTTTGGCGGCCAGGAGCCGGGCACCGCCGAGCAGATCCGCACGTTCTGCTCGACGAAATTTCACGTGACGTTTCCGATGTTTGGCAAGGTGGAAGTCAAGCCCGGCGCCGGCCAGTCGCCGGTGTACAAATTCCTCACCGAGGGCGGCAAGGTGCCCAACTGGAATTTCTGCAAATACCTGGTCGGCGCGGACGGCCGGGTCATTGAATTCTTCCCCAGCGCGGTGAAGCCGGAATCGCCCGAGCTGCGCAAGGCCATCGACGCCGCGCTGGCGAGCGCGCACGCCACGAAGTAGACCGGTACAAAACCGATACAATCGGCAAATCTTTCGCGGCACGGAATCCTTAGGATGACCATGTACAAAGGCATCCGGAGGGAGCATTCACACCGTGACCCGACCCATGTTCTTCCTGCTGTTGATCGTCGGGGTCGTCGCCAGCGGACTCTACCAGTTGGCCGCCCCGGAGGGCGCTTCCGCGGCCGCGCCCACCCAGACCGCCGGCGCGACGCGCGTTGAAGTCCGCGTGGTGCGCCAGAACGGCGCGCTGATTCTCTCGGTGATGGGCAGCGCGCCGGCCGGCGCCTTCATCGGCTGCTCGATGTATCCCCGCGGCGCGCGCAGCGCCACCACCGACGGCACTCACATGGTGGAAGCCATCAACACTTCGTTCGGCAAGGCGTGGAAAGTGCCCGACGCGATGGTGGGCGGCTCCTTCGAGATCGCCGTGTGGGCCTCCAAAGTCCCCAAAGCCCAGTGCCGCATCCCCAACGATCCGTGGTGCAAGCGGAACGGCTTCCACATGGAGGGCATGCTGGCGTACCGCAAGGGCCAGCTCTTTTAGAGGAGGACGCCATGAAAGGCATCGGCTTCGCTGCTCACAACGCAACCGCAGACCCCTGGTCCGGCGAGGAAACCTACCTGTCACGCCAGGGATTCGTGTTCGACCCGGTCCGCGGGCTCACGTTCCAGATGAACGCCACCGCGGGCTTCATCCACGGCCTGCTGCAAGACGGCGTGGCCATCGCGGACATCGTGGAAATGATCGTGCGGCGCTACGAGGTTGACTCCACCACGGCGCGCGCCGACCTGGACGACTTCCTGGGCGAATTGCGCGACGCGGGGCTGCGATGATTACCGTCGCCGTCACCGGACTCAACGCCACCGACAATCCCGCGCCGGGCACCGGGGTCATTCGCAGCCTGCGCGAGGAAATGGACTGCCGCGTCGTGGGACTGGCCTATGACGCGCTCGACACCGCCGCGTACGACAGCGACCTGGTGGACGAGGTGCACCTGCTGCCCTACCCGTCGGCCGGGCAAGGCGCGGTGCTGGAGCGTCTGCTGCAAATTTCCGAGCGGACGCCCATCGACGCGCTGATTCCCACGCTCGACTCAGAATTGTCGAATTTCGTGCGGCTGGCGCCGGAACTCGAGCGGCACGGCATTCGCACGCTGCTGCCCGACCTGGACGCGCTCCGCATGGCGTCGAAACTGGAGCTGTACAATTTCTGCCGCCGCAACGGCCTGCGCTCCCCCTCCACCGTGGTGCTGCAGAACCAGGCCCAGCTGGGCTCGCTTCCCTTTGCGTTTCCCATCGCGATCAAAGGCGTTTTTCACGGCGCCGAGATCGCGCATTCCCTGGACGAGGCCGTGCTGGCCTACGAGAAGGTGCGCAGCCGCTGGGGCGCGCCGCTGCTCGCGCAGCAGTACGTGGGCGGCGAGGAATACGACGTGCTGATGCTGGGCGACCACCAGGGCGCGCCGGTCGGCTGCGTGCCCATGCGCAAGCTGGGCATCACCGACAAGGGAAAAGCCTGGGCCGGGGTGACCGTGCGCGATCCCCGGCTGCATGAAGAATCCCTGGAGATTTTCCGCGCGCTCCGCTGGAGAGGTCCGCTGGAGCTGGAGTTCGTGCGCGAGGAGCGCACTGGGAAATATCACCTGATCGAGATCAATCCCCGCTTTCCGGCGTGGTGCTATCTCTCGGTGGGCGCCGGACAGAACCTGCCCGCCACGCTGGCCCGCCTGGTTCTCGGGGAGGACGTGGCGCCGCTGCCCGAAGCGCGGGCCGGCGTCACCTTCGTTCGGCACGCCGTCGACCTGATCTGTCCGCTCGAACACCTGGAGCGTCTGGTCACCATGGGGAGTCTGATTCACAACGGAGGTAATCTACATGCCGCGCACGCGTGAGCGCTACGAAAAACCCGCCCTCATCCGCCACCGCCTGGGCAATCTCAATGGATTCGCGCGTCCCCAGACCACGCTTGCGGAGGGCCGCATCGACGGCTTCTCGGCGGCGGACCTGGTGGAGCGCCACGGCTCGCCGCTGTTCGTGGTGTCCGAGGCGGAGCTGCGCCGCAAATATCGAGACATGGTGCGGGCTTTTTCCCTGCGCTACCCAAAGGTCACCGTGGCCTACTCCTACAAGACGAATTACCTCGGGGCCGTCTGCGCCGTGCTCAAGCAGGAAGGCGCCTGGGCCGAAGTGGTTTCCGGCTTCGAGTATGAAATCGCCGAAAGCCTTCACGTGCCCGGAGAGCAAATCATCTTCAACGGCCCGCTGAAGCGCCGCCACGAGCTGGAGAAGGCGGTCGCCGCGCGCTCCATCATCAACGTGGACTCGCTCGAGGAAATCGCCATGCTCGAGCGCATCGGCGCCGATTTTGGAGAGCGCGTGCCCATCGGGATTCGGGTCAACATGCTGCTCAACGATCCGCCCTGGGACCGCTTTGGCTTTAACCTGGAAAACGGCCAGGCCGCGGCGGCCGCGGCCCGGGTGGCCTCGTCGGATCACCTGCGCCTGAGCGGTCTGCACACCCACGTGGGCACCTACGTCACCGACGTGGACGTCTACGCGCGCGCCGCCCGCAAGATTTCCGAATTTTGCGCCTCGCTCCACCAGTCGAGCAAACTCCGCATCGAGCACCTGGATTTTGGCGGCGGATATGCGTCACGCAACCGCCTGCACGGGCAGTGGATGCCCGTCGACCACGTGGTTCCCTCGCTGGACCGCTACGCCGAGGCGCTCACCTCCGGCTTGATGAACGGTGGATTTCCGGCGGATGCATTGCCGCGGCTTTTCCTCGAACCGGGACGCGCGCTGGTGGATGAAGCGGTTCACCTGCTCACCAGCGTCGTCTCCTCCAAGCGTCTGTCGGACGGGCGGCGAGCCGCGGTGCTCGACGCGGGCGTGAACATCATGCCGACGACCTACTGGTACCGCCACGACATCGTGGCCGTGAAGGACGGCGGCGGCGTCAACGAAGAGGTCAATCTTTACGGACCGATGTGCATGAACATCGACTGCCTGCAAATGGGCGCGTCGCTGCCTCCGCTGCGGGCCGGCGACCTGTTGATGGTGCGCAACGTCGGCGCCTACAATTTCGCCCAGTCGATGCAATTCATCCAGCTGCGTCCCGCGGTGGTGATGCTGGGTGACGGCGGCGTCGAATTGATCCGCAAAGGGGAAACCACCGAATACGCGCGCCTGCTGGAGGACGTGCCAGCCCGCCTGAAAACGCGATGAGCGCGCATTCGGCGCGCGCCCGGGCCGGCATCGCGCGGCTCCTCGGGGAAGTCCTGCGGGGCTACGGTCAGGTGCTCTTCTGCGGCCGACGACGGAGCGGAGCGCTCGTCCTGGCGGCCACCATGTTGTGGCCCGCGTCCGGCCTCTGCGGGCTGCTGGGCGCACTGGCCGCGGCGACGACCGGCCTGCTGCTCCCGGCCCGCGACGTCATCTCCGCGCCCGGCCTGTACGCCTGCAACGGCGCGCTGACCGGGCTGGCGGTGGGCGTGCTGGTCCCCGCCTCGCCGGTTTCCCCGCTGGCGGCGTTGGCGGCCGGCGTGATGGCGGCGCAGATCCTGTTCGCGCTCAGCGGCCCGCTGGCGCGGCTGGGCCTGCCGCCGCTGTCCCTGCCCTTCGTGCTGGCCACCTGGATGATGCTGGCGGTGACCGGTCTCGCGCCCGGGGCGCCGGTGGAGACCGGTGGCGACGTCCGCTGGTCCGCCCACGTGCTGGGGATGGCGGTCTTCCGCTTCGACTTCGCGGTGGGCGCGCTGGCCATGGCCGCGGTGTTTCTGCACGGCCGCGGCCAGGGACTGCTCATGATGGGAAGCCTGCCGGCCGCCATCGTGGCCGCGCAGGCGGCGGGCGCGGGCGCGGTGGGCGCCCTGAACGTGGCGCTCACCGTGGTGGCGCTGGGCGCGGTGTTCATGCCGCGCCAGGTGTGGCCGGCCCTGTTCGGGGCAATGTCCGCGCTGGGGATCACGGTGCTGCTCGGACCGCTTCACGTGCCGCTGCTGGTCGCGCCGTTCAATATTGCCACGCTGGGGATCTTATTGCTGGCGCGGCGCAAGGCCGCGCCGCGGGAGATGGTGATCGGCGTCCCCTTTTTCGGCCGCTGGAAAGTGTCGCAGGGGCCGGACGGCGCCTACACCCACCAGGGCGAGGGGCGCCACGCCTGGGATTTCGTGGTGACCGACGAAACCGGCCGCACGCATCGCGGGCTCGGGCTCCATCCCGACGACTACTACGCCTTCGGCCTGCCGGTCGCGGCGCCGGTGGACGGCGTCGTGGTGGCCGCGCTCGACGGCGTGCCGGACAACCTGCCGCCGCGGGAGAATTTCGTGGCGCCCTGGGGAAATTACCTCATCATCGAGCAGGCGCCGGGCGTTTTCGTGGAAATCAGCCATTTTCAGCAGGGCTCGATGGTGGTGCGCCCCGGCCAGTCCGTGAAGCGCGGCCAGGTGCTGGGCCGCTGCGGCAATTCCGGCCGCTCGCTGGAGCCGCACATCCACGTGCAGGTGCAAACCGGCGCGTATCTCGGAGCGCCGTCGGTCCCCACCCGCTTCACCGGCTGCCGCGGCGGCCCGCGCGCACCACGCCAGGATGAGCTGGTGGAGGCGGTGGCGTAGAGGCTGGCACCCTGGCCGCAAGCGTGACCGACCGAGAACTGAGCGGAGGGAGCGCTCCGCCAAGCGAGAATCCATACGGAGATGACGCCCGGAGATTGCAGTTGACCAGCCTGGGGATTGGCACCGTGCTGGGGGATCGGTACCTCATCACCCGTGCCATCAAGAGCGGCGGCATGGGTGTCGTCTATGCCGCGCAGGACCAGCGGCTGGCCGACACCCCGTGCGCCATCAAGCAGCTGCTTGACACTGACATGGAGGGCGACTCGGCGGCCCTGGTGCGGCGCAAGTTCACCGAGGAGATGCGCTTCCTGGCCACCCTCAACCACCCGGGCGTGCCGCGCATCCGCGATTTCTTCATCCTCGACGACAAGAGCTTCCTGGTCATGGACCTGGTCGAGGGGGACACCCTGGAGCAGGAGCTGGAAGCCGCCATCGCCGAGGGCCATGCGCTCCCGGTGATGGGCGTCGTCGACGACATGATCGACGTGCTCGACGTGCTCGACTATCTGCACCACCACGATCCCCCCGTCGTGCACCGCGACGTGAAGCCCGCCAACCTCATCCGCGAGCGCGCCAGCGGCAAGATCAAGCTCGTCGACTTCGGCATCGCGCGCATGCACATGGAAGCCCGCACCACCACGCACACCCAGCTCGGCACGCTGTCCTACGCGCCGCTGGAGCAGATCCAGGGGCACGCCGAGCCGCGCTCCGACGTGTACGCGCTGGCCGCCACCATGCATCACCTGATCAGCGGACAGCTCTCCCCGCCGCTGGCGATCCCGCCGCTGCAGCGCGTCGTGCCGGGCGTCAACCCGGATCTGGCCGCCATCGTCAACCGGGGATTTCAGGCGGCCGCCATCGATCGCTTCGGGTCCGCCGCGGAGATGCGCCAGGAGCTGATGGCGTGGCGCGCCGCGCACGGTGGAAAAGCGCTGCCGCCGAGCCCGATCGCGCCCCCCCGCGAGCCCGGCGTCACCGAGAAGACCAGCCTGCGCGCCAGCGACGGCGGCCCCACCATCGACGCGTCCCCGCGCGGCGCGCCGTGGATGGCGGCGTTCGTGACCGCCATGCTGGTGCTCATCGCGGGCGTGGTGGCGATGGGCATGTGGAACCGCCCCCAGGAGCCGCCGGCCGGGAAGCGCGACACACCGTCGGCCGTCGCCGCCCTCGAACAGCCCCGGCCCTCACAGACGCTCACGCCGCAGCCACCTGTGTCGACGCCCCTCCCAGGCACGCCGGAGAAGAAGACGCCCGTGGCCCCGGCCCCATCCACCGCCGCGCGCGAGACGCCGAAGCCGGTC
>VGFD01000090.1 GCA_016868975.1 Armatimonadota bacterium
ATCATCGACGAGTCGGACATCCACACCGACGTGGTCAGCGTGGGCAGCGTGGTGCAGCTCAAGGACCTGGATTCCGGCGACGAGCTGGAATTCCAGATGGTGGGTACCAGCGAGGCGGACCCCGGCATCGGCAAGATCTCCGACGAGTCCCCGGTGGGCGCGGCCCTCAAGGAACAGAAAAAGGGCGCGGTCATCGAGGTGAAGGTGCCGGACGGCTTGATGAAGTTCAAGGTCCTGAAAATTACCAAGGAAGCCAGCACCACTGCGAAGCGCGGCCGCAAGTAACGTGAGCCAGGCGACCCCTGTCGACGAAACCCAGGAACAGGTCGACGACCTCAACGAGCACATGCGCATGCGGCGCCTCCACCTGGAGGCGTTGCAGGGCGCGGGCATCGCTGTGTTCGGCCGCCGCTACGATCGCACGCACCTCATCGGCCCGGTGAAGGAGAAATACCAGGGCCTGCCCGGCGAGGAAACCGGCGAGGACGTCCGCATCGCGGGCCGCATCATGGCGCTCCGCGAGCACGGCAAGGCGGCCTTCGCCGACCTCGCGGACCAGACCGGCCAGATCCAGGTCTACCTGAAAAAGGACGTCCTGGGCGAGGAAACCTACGGCCTGCTCAAGCACATCGACCTGGGCGACCTCATCGGCGTGGAGGGCCACGTCTTCCGCACCCGAAAGGGCGAGTTGAGCATCGCGGTCGGCAAACTGGAGTTCCTCAGCAAGGCGCTCCGCCCGCTGCCGGAAAAGTGGCACGGCCTCAAGGACATCGAGGTCCGCTACCGCGAGCGCTACGTGGATCTCATCGCCAACCGCGACGCGCGCGACGTCTTTATCAAGCGCAGCAAGATGACGTCCGCCATCCGGCGCGTCCTCGATGAAAGAGGCTATCTCGAGGTCGAGACGCCGGTCATGGGCGGTCTGGCCGGGGGCGCCACCGCGCGTCCCTTCGTCACCCATCACAACGCGCTCGACATGCAGCTCTACCTGCGCATCGCCACCGAATTGCACTTGAAGCGCTGCATCGTGGGCGGCCTGGAGAAGGTCTATGAGATCGGCCGCATCTTCCGCAACGAGGGGATTTCCACGCGGCACAACCCCGAATTCACCATGCTCGAGCTGTACCAGGCGTACGCCGACTACAACGACATGATGGAGATCGCTGAAGCCATTCTCAGCACTTCGTGCGAGGTGGTGAACGGCACCACAAAGATCAAGTACGGCGAGGACGAGCTGGATCTCACTCCGCCCTATCCCCGCATTCGCATGGACGACGCGCTCCAGAAGCACGGCGGACCGTCCCTCAAGGATCTGCGCGACCTGGACAACGCGCGGCGCATCTGCAAAGAGCACGGCATCCAGATCGAGAAGTCCGACGGCGTTGGGCACATCATCGACAAGGTGTTTGAGCACTTCGTCGAGCCCCACCTGGTCAATCCGACTTTCATCACCGACTTCCCCATCGAGCTTTCCCCGCTGGCCAAGCGCCGCGAGGACGATCCCAGCCTGACCTACCGTTTCGAGCTGTTCGCGGTGCACACCGAGATCGCGAACGCCTTCTCCGAGCTCAACGATCCCTTCGACCAGCGCGAGCGCTTCGAGGCGCAGGCCGCCCTCAAGGCGCAGGGCGACGTCGAGGCGCATCCCATCGACGAAGACTACGTCAAGGCCATGGAGTACGGAATGCCGCCCACCGGGGGGATGGGCATCGGCATCGACCGGCTCGCGATGCTGGTCACGAACTCTCAGTCCATCCGCGACGTCATCCTGTTCCCGACGATGAGGCCGCGCGCCGCGGAGTAGACTTCGGCCGTATATGCCGCGTCGCCGGCTGTGCTATACTCAGGGGGAACTTCAGGTTGATCACGCAAGGAGGCTGCCATGATCCTGGTGTACACGGACCCCAAGAAGCGTCTGCTGCAGATGATCGAGATCGCGCTTCTCATCATCGCCCTGCCATTCGCGGCGGTGTACGGGATGAAGTCGTACAAGATCTACCAGGCGGTGGTGGAGTCGGAGCGCCTGTTTGAAGTGGCCGAAAACCTGGCGCACGCGGAGGACTACAAGGCCTCCGTGGTCGCACTGGAGGAGTGCCTGGCGGTGAATCCCCGCTACTTCCCGGCCTACGAGGCGATGGCCGACCTGTACTTCATCGAGCACAGACGCTTCGGGCTCACCCGGGAGCAGGGGCTTAGCAAAGCCATCGCCCTTCTGGAAAAGGGGATGATCGCGGCGGGAGACGATCCCCGCATGCCCATGGAGCTTTCGGAGTTCTACATGACCACCGGCAAGCCTGAGAATCTGAAGAAGGCCGAAGCGATCATGCTGGCCGCGGTGAAGATGGCGCCAACCAATCACGCCTGCCAGACGATGCTGAAAATGGTCCGCAATCAAATGGCCAATGGGTCGACCGCCAGATCGTGATGGGGGATCCTGGTGCCGCTGGCTGAGAGGATTGCCGCGCCCTTCCGCTCGCGGACGTGGCAGCACGTGCTGGCCGTCCTGTTCACGTTTGTGTGCATCACCGCGCTGCTCAGCGTAAACGTGTACGAGGACAGCGCGTTGCCCAGCCTGAGCGTCGGCGAGGTCAGCCCCCTCGACGTGCAGGCGCCGCGCACCCTGGAGGTGGTCAACGAGCGCGCCACCAAGGACGCCCGCGAGCAGGCCGCCGCGGCCGTGCCCACGGTCTTCCAGTACGATCGCGAGGTGCAGGTCGCGGCGGGCCGCACCCTTGAGGAAACGTTCAACCTCATTCTCAAGATGAAGGCGGAGAAGAATCGCAGAACGCGCCAGCTTCCCGTCCGCCTCTCCGACGAGAGCCTCAAGGTGCTGCTGTCCACCGAGACGTTTTCCCTGGACTCGCTCAAGGGCTTGCTCCGCACCGCCGTGGACAAGGCGATGAGCAGCAAGCTCCAGAGTGCCGCCGACGTCGAGGAAGCGCGCGGCGCCGCGGAGGAGATCCTGGTCAAAGCCAGGGTCCCCGGGCCCCAGCGGCAGGCGGCCATGGAGCTGGCCCAGGCGGTTATTCGACCCAACCTGCGCGACAACTACGAGGAGACGATCCGCCGCCGCCAGGAGGCGATGGCGCACGTCGAGTCGGTGAAGACTCTCATCGCCAGAGGGCAGAGCATCGTGCGCAAGGGGGATCTCGTCACTCCCGAGCAGCTGGTGATTCTGCAGGCGTTCGGCCTCCAGAAGCGCGCCCAGAACGTCTTCGGGATGCTGGGGACGGCGCTGTTCGTCTGCCTGGCGATATTCGTGGTGGGCGTGTACCTCGCCCAGCAGGAGTCTCCGCTGCTGTTCCAGCCGCGCCAGATGTGGCTGCTCATCCTCCTGGTGATTCTCGGGTTGGGGATGGCGCGCGGCGGCACCCAGCTCAGCCCTTATTACGCGCCAATCGCGACCGCCTCGTTGTTGATCTCGATCCTGCTCGACTACCGGCTGTCGCTGGTGGTCACCACCATCATGGCCCTCTGCGTCGGCATGATGACCAACAGCCTGCCGGCCTGCGGCGTGGCCATGTTGACCGGAATGGTGGCCGTGCTCTCGGTGACCCACGTGACCCGCCGCTCCGACCTGATGGTGGCTTCGCTGGTGGTCTGGCTGGTGAACGTGCTGGCCGCGTTCGTGTTCAGCCTGTGGGCCGGGGACGATCTCCAGCAGCTCACTTACAACACGTTCGTGTACGGCCTGGGCTCGGGCTTCACGGCTGGCGTGGTCGCCATGGGCGCCCTGCCTTTCCTGGAAGCGGCCTTCAACATCACCACGCACATCAAGCTGCTCGAGTTGTCCAATCCTTCCGAGCCGCTGCTGCAGCGCCTCATGGTCGAGGCGCCGGGCACCTATCACCACTCCATGATCGTGGCCAACCTCGCGGACTCGGCGGCCCGCGCCATCGGAGCGGACGGCCTGGTGGCCAAGGTGGGCGCCTTTTACCACGACATCGGCAAGATGAAGGCGGCCAACTTCTTCGTCGAAAACCAGCTCGGCCAGGAGAATCCGCACGATCGGCTGACCCCCACCCTGTCGGCGCACATCATCATATCCCATGTCAGGGACGGGATGGAGATGGCGCGCCAGTACAAAGTCCCCCAGGTCATCGCGGATTTCATCGACATGCACCACGGGGATCGGCTGGTCAGCTTCTTCTACCACAAGGCCCTGCAGCGGGGCGAGGCGGCCAACGAGTCCGACTACCGCTACCACGGCCGCCGCCCGCGCACCCGGGAGACGGCCATCGTGATGATGGCCGACACCATCGAGGCCAAGGCGCGCCTGCTGGCCAAGCCCAACCAGGAGAACCTGGAGAAGATGGTGCGCGAGAGCATCAACAACATCATGAAGGACGGTCAGCTCGACGACAGCGAGCTGTCGCTGCGGGACATCCAGACCATCACGCGGGCCTTCGTGAAGACGCTGATGGGGATCTACCATTCGAGAATCGAGTATCCGCAGATGCCGGACACGAGCGCGCCAGCGGCGGCGCCCGGGTCCGGGGAAGGCGCCGCCGGGGAAAAGCCGCCGGAGCACGTCCCCGAAAAGATGTCCTGAAGAGTTCCGACCAACGTCGCTGGCCTCCACCATTGCGGATCGGGTATAATACTCACGCGAATGCGAAAAGACGACCCGGACCCACCGCGTTGGCGCGTGTCGGTCCAGCGCAAGTCGCCCCTGTCTGGGCTGAAGCGGGGGCTCATTCAGCGGGCGGCGAGAGAGACGCTGAGGCTGGAGAAGGTTCCGTCATGCGAAGTCAGCGTGCTGCTGACCGATGACGTTGAGATCCGCGCGCTCAATCTGGCCTGGCGCGGCGTGGACGCGCCCACCGACGTCCTCTCTTTTTCCCAGTGGGAAGGGCATCCACCGGACGTGCCCGGACCGGACGTCCCTCCCCTCGGCGACGTGGTCATCTCCACCCAGACCGCCGCGCAGCAAGCCGCGTCGCTCCAGGTCGGGCTGGATCAAGTGGTCGCCCACCTCATGGTGCACGGCGTGCTGCACCTGCTCGGCTACGATCACGCCGAGCCGGCCGAGGAGGCCGACATGCGCAGCCGCGAGGGGCGCGTGCTCGAGATTCTGGAAGCGCGACCGGTGCTGTGGCGCTGATGGCTTATGAAACGACACTTCACCGAGAGCGTCAACCACGCGGTGGACGGCATCGTGTACGCGGTGCGCACCGAGCGCAACTTAAAGGTCCACTTCACGCTGTCCCTGCTGGTGCTGGTGTATTGCCTGATTATCGACCTGCAGCCGCTGCAGGTCGCCGCGGTGTTCTTCGCCATCAGCCTGGTCATCGTGTCGGAGATGTTCAACACCGCGCTGGAGGCGCTGGTCAACCTGCAGACCCTGTCGCACCATCCCCTGGCCCGGGTGGCCAAGGACGTGGCGGCCGGCGGCGTGCTGCTGGCCTGCGCGAACGCGTGCATCATCGCGTACCTGGTATTCTGGGAGCCGACCAAGAGGCTGCTCTGGGGCGACGAGGCGAAGAACCTCTACCGGAGGATTTCCGAGCACTACACGCACGGGCTGATCGTGGTGCTCACGATTATCCTGATTGCGGTGATGATCGCCAAGGCGCTGGGCAAGCGGGGCTCGTTCACCCGCGGCGGGCTGGTCAGCGGGCATGCGGCCATCGCGTTCGGCGCCAGCACCGCCATTCTCGTGATCACCAAGAACCCCATCGCCACGACGCTGGCCTTCGCGCTGGCGCTGCTGGTGGCGCAGAGCCGCATCGAGGCCAATTTCCACCGCTGGGTGGAAGTGCTGATGGGCGCCCTGCTGGGGATTATCGCCAGCCTCATCGTGTTCCTGACCTTCTACAATCTGCATCCTACATGAGCACGATCAAACCCTGAGGAGGACTTGTTGGACGAATCCCTGTTAATCGGGAGCGGAGTGGCACTGCTGCTGCTGCGCACGCTGCTCGGAGTCGCCGACAGCAACCTGGTGCTCATCAGCCGCTCCAAGATTCGCGCGCAGGCTGAGGACGGGCACCGGGGGGCCGAGCGGCTCGATCACATGCTCGACGATCGGCATCGCCTGCACGCCTCGCTGTCCATTGCGCGCACCACCATGAGCGTGCTGCTGGGCGCCATCACCGTGTGGGTGGCGGCGGATCACATGCCCAACAACCGCTCCGGACAGTTCTGCGCGCTGGCCCTGGTCATCGGCGGGACGCTCTTTTTCGAGATGGCCGCGCGGCGCCTGGCCTGGCGGAGTCCCGAGGCGCTCGCTGTGACGCTGGTCGGGTTCTACTCGTTCATTCATTTGCTGGCCTCGCCGTTCGTGGGGGCGTTCTCCGGACTGGCCGGCGGCGTGACCCACGTGGTGGGCCCTCGGATCGGGTCTGACGCGGACGTGACCGGCGAGGACATCCGCCTGATGGTGGACGCGGGACGAGACCTCGAGGAGCGCGAGAAGGAGATGATCCACAGCATCTTCGAGCTGGGCGAGACGCTGGCCCGAGAGATCATGGTGCCGCGCGTGGACGTCGTCGCGGTGGAATTGCGCACGCCCCTTGACCGGGTGCTCGACAAGTGCCTGGAGCACGGATTGTCGCGGCTGCCGGTCTTCGATCAGACGGTGGACAACGTGGTGGGGCTGGTGTTCTCCAAAGATCTGCTGCGGTTCATGAAAGAGGGGCGGATGGAGGTTCCGCTTCCCGACATGATGCGCGTCGCCTACTTCGTCCCCGGCAGCAAGAAGGTGGACGAGCTGCTGCGCGAGATGCAGCGCGAGAAGGTTTCCATGGCCATCGTCGTGGACGAGTACGGCGGAACCGACGGGCTCATCACGATGGAGGACCTGATCGAGGAGATCGTCGGCGAGATCACCGATGAGTACGACAAGGACGTGCCCACGGTGGAGGTGATCGAGGACGGCTCGGTGTCAGTGGCCGCCAAGACGATTATCGAGGACGTCAACGAGATGCTGGGCATCGACATCCCGCCGGACGAGTACGAGACCATCGGCGGCTACGTGTACGGCCTGCTCGGGCACGTCCCCGCGGAGGGCGAGACCACCACGGTGGACGGGCTGGTGCTGACCGTCGAGTCGGTGCAGCGGCAGCGCATCAACAAGGTCCGCGTGCGCCGCGAGAATGGTGAGCCCTTCGAGATGTCGGCGCGGGCCACGGCGGAGGCGGCGCCGGCCCGGGCGGTTTAGTCCGGTTTAGTCCGAAGTTCCCAGGAACTTCAGTTTAGTGCCCGTTGTGGATCAGGATCCGCTCGACGGTGTCTCCCCGGAAGCCGAAGGACGCCTGGTACATCAGGCGGACCCGACGGTCTTTGCTGTAGTCCGTCTTGTAGTTGAGCCAGTGGAGGCCGCCGATGTCGGCTTCCTGGGTGGGATCGCCGTAGGCGTTGATCAGCTTGCGGCGGGTGGCGCCCAGGCCGATGCGGTTGCGGGTGACCCATTTGTCGCCGGGCAGCAGGCAGCGCATGGACGCCGCGTAGCCGCGGGTCAGGCCGCGCACCACCTGGACTTCCTCGACGAGGCCGTCGGCGGAGCAGCTCACGTACATGGTCTTCGTGCGGCCGCCATCGGTGTAGATTCGGGTGCGTCCACCGTCCGGTCGATGCACGACGTATCCGGGGCCGAGCTTCTTTACGGCCTGGGCCTCGGATGAAATCCCCACCTCGATGTCGGCCACTTCGAACTCAATGGCGAACTGCGCCCACGCGGCGCTGCTCAACAACAGCAGAATGATCAGGATTCTCATGCCTGGTCACGCACCCCGATCCGCATGCGGGCGTTGGTGAGCAGTCGGTTGGCCAGCATGGCGAGTCGATCCAGGTCCGCGCCAGACAGTCCCACGGCCACGCGCACGACGTCGTCGCGCGTGCGGATCGCGAGGTAACGCTTGCCAAAGAATGCCACGTCGAGGGGGTGGAAGCGCGAGACCCGCGCGATCTGCAGTCCTTCCACCCGAGAAAGGGAGCGGGTGCGCGTCGTCGTCACCCAGGGCAGCGCGATCTCGTGCACCAGGAAAACGTCCTCCCAGGCCAGGGACTCGCGGCCGGCCAGGATCCGCGTGCTCTCCGACAGGAGTGCCAGGACGAGCATGGTGACCGGGATGGTGGCCAGAAAAATCAGGGCGTTCACCATCGTGATGAAGCCTGGGGCGCCGAGAACTCCCACGATCAGCGCCGCGTCCAGGAGAAGCGCGAGCAGGGCGAGGAGCAGCGTGACGGCTCGCTGCGGCGAGATGGAGCAGGCTGGAATGACCAGGCGCTCGTACCCCGGGCTGCCCTCCTGTCGGATCAAGGGCGTGCTTCCGCTTCGACCCACTTGAGGTAATCAGCGTTGCCTCCTTCAATGGGGAACGCGATCACCTCAGGGACGGTGTACGAGTGCAGCGCCTTCACGGCGGCGACCAGGGCCTCCAGATGCTCGCGGCGGGTCTTGAAGAGAAGCACGCACTCCTGGGCGGTTTCCAGGTTTCCCTCCCACCAGTAGTGCGACTCGGCGCCCGGGAGGATGTTCACGCAGGCGGCCACCCGCTTTTCGAGCACGCCGCGGCCGATGGCGCGGGCCTCTTCCGGGCTCGAGGCGGTCACGAAGGCTCCGATGATGTCGCTCATGTTGTGGACCGTTCGCCGACGTGAGGGAGGGGTCCCTGCGCCGTCCGAATACCCGCTTCCCGCGCCGTTGTGCGCTTTTTCGCGCGGGGCCAGCGGCCTGGGAAGCCCCTCTGGGAAATCGTTGTCGGCGAGATCCTGGCCCCAAGCGGGGGACACCCGTGAAATTTTTTCCGCTAACCCCAAACTCAGGGAGGAATTTTCAAGAGGCGAGCGAAACTTCGGAGGCGAGGTCCCAAAAGTGCGGTGCTACCCCTTGTGGGTGTGTGGGGAGTGATCCCCCACATGTAGTGGCCGTCGAAAGATGGTTGCTGCGACCCCGTTCAGGGCCTCAGATTTCCACTCTCTGGAGGGGGTTCCCCGTGAACAAGGAAGAACTGATCAGCACCGTCGCCGAGCGCACTGGCATGAAAAAGGTCGAGGTCCGCAAGACCGTCGACGAGGTCTTTGGCGTCATTACTCACGCGCTGGCGAAGGGTGACAAGTTCCAGTACATCGGATTCGGGTCTTTCGGCGTGAAGAAGCGGGCCGGCCGCAACGGCGTGAACCCGCGCACCCGCGAGAAGATCAAGATCAAGGCGAAAAAGGTGGCGTACTTCACCCCTGGCAAGAAACTCGCCGAGATGATCAAGTAGGCGAGCACGCGTCGCCATCCGCGGCAACGCGGCCCGGTCGGCTACCGACCGGGCTTTTTTTGATTTCCGGCAGCCCGCC
Source organism: Armatimonadota bacterium (assembly GCA_016868975.1). Classification (GTDB taxonomy): domain Bacteria; phylum Vulcanimicrobiota; class Xenobia; order RGZZ01; family RGZZ01; genus VGFD01. Next base: position 9,292 of record VGFD01000090.1, read on the forward strand.
GCTGGGGGGCGCCACCGCGTCCCGGCCAAGGGTGGCACCGCCGCGCAGACGTGATCGGCTGCCACGGACATCCCCGGCCACCCTAGGGGTAAAACAAATGGAATCGCGGTCCCAGCAACGTGTTTAACCCGCCCCAGGGGTAAAACAAATGGAACCGCGGTCCGAGCAACGTGTTTAACCCGCCCCAGGGGTAAAACGCGGTCACGGGAGGGGGAAGCGGGGGGAGCGTTAACATTCCGTACAACCGTCCCGCGGGGAGGCGTGGTATACTGCGGTGGGCCGCCGTGCACGGAGCGCAAGGCGGCGAGGGTTCGGGAGGATCAGGATGCAGTTCGTGGGCGGTTTCAGGCCGAGTTGGGGTACGCAGTTGCCTCTGCTGCTGGCTCGCGGAGTCAATGGCGGCCACGCGAAGGAATTGTCCCGCGACATCAGCGGCCGGGTGGCCGACGCGCCCACCAGACTGACCGCCGTGGCTGGCAAGGACGTCGTGCAGATCGACGGTGTGGTCGGCGCCAATTCGCTCAGCCTGACCATCACAAACCGCGCTTCCAACCGCCGCATCCGCGGGGAGGTTGCCGAGCGTGCCGTGGATCTCGACAGCGTCCGCGACGACAATCGGGTTATCGTGACCGGCGCCGTCGAGAACATGGAAGTCATGCTCGAGGCCACTTCGTTCAACGGTGGGCAGACCAACATTCGCGGTCACGTGGGCACCGCCAGCGTGAATCTCTACAGCTGGAAACAGCTCGACGGCAGCTTTACCGAGGGTTACGTGGGTGGCCGCCGGGTCAGCGTCCGCGACCGTGACGTTGAGGGCAAGATTGCCGGCCTCGACCCGGTGGAGTATCTGCCCGCCCTGATCGCCGGCGCCACGCCGGAGTAACCGAGACCCGCACATCTGTTTCCCGGAACGGCACCGGAGTAACCGAGACCCGCACACCTGTTTCCCGGTGAACGGCACGCTGGTCACGAATCCTTGCGCTGTTTGGCACATAACGAACCAGAAGCTTCGCGCGAGGGCTACAGGAAAAGCCGCTGATTCCCCCTAACAAGGGCACGCCTGCGGGTGCGTTTACGGCCGTCGCGGCGCGGTTCGCGGATCCGAGGCGTAGCATTTTTCCGAGGTGCAAGGCCTGATGTTCTGCCCGCAGTGCGGCACGGAGAACGCGCCGGACTACCGTTTTTGCTCCAATTGCGGTACCGATCTGAAGCCGCCTGGCGCACCTGGGCCTGTCCAGGAGTTCGCGCATTTCGGTCCTCCGCCTGGCGGCGCGCCAACCATTGCGCCCCACGGCGGCTCGGTTGGCGTGCCCACAGTGGGTGGTCCACCGGGCGGTCTCTCGGTGCCGCCGGCCGGAGTGCCCCCCGTGGGAATGCCGCCAGCCGGCTCCGGCGAAATGCCCCCCGTGGGAATGCCGCCAGCCGGCTCCGGCGAAATGCCCCCCGTTGGAATGCCGCCGGCCGGCTCCGGCGAAATGCCCCCCGTGGGAATGCCGCCAGCCGGCTCCGGCGGAATGCCGCCCGTTGGAATGCCGCCAGCCGGCTCCGGCGGAATGCCGCCCGTTGGAATGCCGCCAGCCGGCTCCGGCGAAATGCCCCCCGTGGAAATCCCGCCAGCCGGCTCCGGCGGAATGCCGCCAGCCGGCTCCGGCGGAATGCCGCCCGTGGGAATCCCGCCGGCAGGCTTCGGCGGAGTGCCCCCCGTTGGAAACCCGCCGGCCGGCTCCGGCGGAATGCGCCCCGTCGAAATCCCGCCAGCCGGCTCCGGCGGAATGCCCCCCGTGGGAATCCCCCCAGCCGGCTCCGGCGGAATGCCTCCCGCGGGAATCCCACCGGTGGCAATGCCCCCCGGCGGCCCGGTCGGAACGCCACCTTTGCCTGCCCCCTACCCGGCGCCACCGGGCGCTTCCCCGGCTCCGACGCAGCGCTTTGAGGGTCCGCCCCAGGCCCCGGTGGGTCCCGGCGGATATCCCATCGGCAGCCGCGCCTCCACGCCCTACGGCAAGCCGGAGAGCGGGTCCGGGCCGCTGCCCGCCATCATCGGCATCATCGTCGTCGTCGCGACCCTTCTCATCTGGCGCGTGCTGCAAGCCGAGGAGCCGGTATCGAGCCCGTCCCCGACCGCCTCCTCCAGCGTTTCGACCACATCCCCCACGGCCACGCCGACGCCAACCCCTTCCCCCACGCCAACGCCAACGCCAACCCCGTCCTCCACGCCAACGCCAACGCCCACGCCGTCCCCGACCCGGTCGGACAGCGACCCCAACCTTCCCACGGTCCCCGGCGCCACGACGCAGGTCCGCATCGAGAGCGTCGTCTTGTGCTCCCGCGTGGACGCGAAGGGCGCGCCCATCGACCCGGTCAACGACTACACGCCGCGCGACACCTTCTACGCCTCGATGGTGGCGCACGGCCTTCGGGTGGGCTCGAAGATCACCGTCGTCTGGTTCGGGCCCGGCATCGAAAAAACGGCCCACGTGGTCTCGGACAAGTACGGCGCCTACTACGTGTGGTTCAGCCAATCCCCGGACGGAGCATGGGAAGCGGGCACCTACAAGCTTTACGTGCTGGCCGACGGCGTGCTGCAGAAGACCCAGTCCTTTGAGGTGCGCAGCGACAGCGGCAGCATCGACGAGGCCACCACGTGCCGACGTGTGGACGAGTCCTACAAGCCGGTCGACCCCACGACCTCGTTCGGGCCGCGCGACACCTTCAACTGCTCGGTCCGCGTCACGAACCTGAGCGTCGGCCAGATTGTGGAAACCCGCTGGTATCAGGGCTCGCGCGAGCTGAAGAAGATGGACATGACCTTGAAAAGCTCGGGTGCGGGATATCTTGCGTTCAGCCTTGAGCCTCCCAGCGGCGCGGATTGGGAGGCAGGCGACGACTACCGCGTGGACGTTTATCTTGACGGCCGCTTCAGCAAGAAGGCTGAGTTTGCGGTGGAGATGTGAAACCGTTGAGGCGATCCGCGGTCGAACTCGACATCCTCCGAAAAGGAGCCCTCAACCGGATGAGATCCCGGCTTGCAATCTGGCTTTGCGTCGCGGTCCTGTTGGGATCGGCCGCCTGGGCCGCTCCGGCGCCGCCCGGGCCGCCCGTCTCGGTGAGCGTGGATGGCATGCCCGCGCCGCTCAGCGTCCCCCCCGTGGAGAAGGACGGGCAGTGGATGGCGCCCAGCCCCGACATCTTCAAGTACCTGGGCGCGGTGGCCAACTACGACAACCTGACCCGCACCGTAAAGGCCATTCGGGGAAAGACCGTCATCTTGATGAAGGTGGGAAGCACCACCGCCCGCGTCAACCTCAAGCCGCAGATGCTGGAAGTGGCGCCGTTTCTGTCGGGAGATCGGGTGATGGTGCCCCTCCGCTTCGTGGCCGCCACGCTGGGAGCGCAGGTGGCGTATGACGCGCCCAGCCGGGTGATTCATTTAAAGACCGGCAAATCCACCGCAGTCGTGGTACCGCCACCCCCCGCACCGAGTCCGACGCCGACCCCCGCGCCCACTCCGGCGCCGGTCCAGACCGGCGGTCCGCCCGCGATCCGCGAGTTCTACCACAACGCGCAGGGCGCGCTCAAGCCCGGCGACTCGCTGGTGGTCACCCTCCTCGGCACGCCCAACGGGAAGGCGTCGTTCTTCATCGAGGGCGTCGTCGAGGACGTTCCGTTGCGGGAATCCAGCCCCGGCACGTACAGCGCCGATTATCGCTTCGCCGGCACCGGGCGCATCCGCGGCGCGAAGTTGTACGGCACGTTGATGGTGGGCAAGGACCGCGCGCCGCTGGCCGTGGCCGCCGCGCCCATCACCGTCGAGCCGCCCCGCCCGCACGTGCAGCAGGCGGAGCCGGCTCCCAACAGCGCCACCAGCGTCAGCACGCCGCGCATCGCGGGATTTTTCGAGCCGGCCGGCGGCATCCTCGACCCGAAAACGGTGGTGATTCGGGTGAACGGCACGGACGTCACCTCCAAGGCATACGTGACCCAGAAATTCTTCACCTACACGCCGCAGACGCCGCTGCCCGCCGGGAAGGTCCGCGTGGACGTCGAGGCCAGGCTGACCGGCGCGGAGCCGCTGCAAGACACCTGGCAGTTCGACATCCAGTCCGGCGTGTCCATCGCGTCCGCCACCCACGGCGCGCAGGCGGTGTACGGCCCGGGCGAGACCATCACGGTGACCATGATGGGCACTTCGGGCGGCAAGGCGACCTACGACCTCGGCTCGTACCGCGTAGGGCTCCCCATGAGGGAGACGGGGACGCCGGGCAACTACGTGGGCACCTACAACGTGACTTCCAGCGACCGCGCCGACAACATCCCCATCG
>VGFD01000091.1 GCA_016868975.1 Armatimonadota bacterium
AACCGACGACAAAACGGGTGCCATGGCCGTCAGCATGGCGAGGCGATTGCAAGGCGGGGTCTGAGCCGTGAGTGCCGGGGGGGCAGAAGAGCGTGACCGACAAGTGGGACAAAGAAAGAGTCCGCGAGACGTTCCTCGAGTACCAGAAGACCGGAAGCACCAACCTGCGCGACGAGCTGGTCGTAATGCACATCAATCTCGTCAAGTACATCGCCGGGAAATTCGTCAACCGCGGCGAGCCGTTGGACGATCTTTATCAAGTGGGCTCATTGGGGCTCATCAAGGCCATCGAGCGGTATAACCCCCACCTGGGCGCGGAGTTCACCACCTACGCGACGCCAACCATCATCGGCGAAATCAAGCGCTTTTTCCGCGATAAGGGGTGGGCCTTCAAGGTTCCCCGCCGGCTGCAAGAATTAAAGGTGGCCGTCAATCGCGCGACCGACGGTCTGATGAATTCTCTGGGCCGCTCGCCCACCCTCCAGGAGATAGCCGCGGCGCTGCACATCACCGAGGAAGAGGTCCTCGAAGCGCAGGAGCTTGGGCAGGTCTATAATTTGTTGTCGCTCAACAGCGAGATTGAGAGCGACGAGGATAAGAAAGTTTCCAACCTGCTCGACTACCTCGGCTGCACCGACTTGCAGCTCGAAAACGTCGAAAACCAGGTCATCCTGCAGCGCGCGTTTTCTCAATTGCCGCCGCGCGAGCAACTGGTGATCTACTTGCGATTTTACAAGGGCTTGTCGCAGAGCGAGACGGCCCGCATCCTCGACATCAGCCAGATGCACGTCTCGCGCCTGCAGGGCAAGGCGCTCGACAAGCTCAAGGGGTTTCTGCTGGAGCGCAGCCGAATGACCCGCTGATCTCGTCCGTGTGCAGGCGTGTTTACAGTCAGTTCCCCACCGGGTCCGCCCAGCGGACCAGGCCCAGTTCCCGGGAATCGCCCAGCGACGGATGGCTGGGCACCGCGCGCACGCCGAAGGTGTAGTTGCCGTTCACCTCGGGCTTGAAGCGGGCTTCGAATTTCAGCACGCCGTTGGTTTTCTCGCCGCGGCCGCCGATGCGTTCCATCGGGAAGACCCGCGCCTTGCCCAGCCGCCCTTCTTCGATGGGCGCCACGAACAGCTCGATGGCCACGTCCTCGGTTGTGAGATTTCCCAGGTGCGCCAGGGCGGAGAACGACACCTCGTCGCCCACTGAAACCTCCGGCACGCCCGGCGTGCTGGCCTGCACGGCGACCTGGTGCCAGAGCGTGCGCACGCGGTCCTTCCACTCGGCGAGGTCGCGCGCGCCGGCATGTTTGTCGGCTGCGAGCCGCCGCGCATATTCAAAGGCCGGCACGTACAATTGATCGGTGTAGTCTTTCAGCATTCGGTGAGTGTTGAATTCGGCGCCCACGCTGATCATGGACTCCTTCATCTTGCGCACCCAGTTCACTGGCGTGCCGTCCGACTCGCGTTCGTAGTACAGCGGGACGATCTCGTTCTCCAGCGTTTCGTAAAGCGCCAGCGTGTCCGCGCGATCCTGCTCGTCGTGATCGTCGTAGGCGCGGCGCTCGCCGATGGTCCAGCCGTTCTCGCCGTTGTAGCCTTCATCCCACCAGCCGTCGAGCACGCTGAAATTGATAACGCCGTTCATTGCCGCCTTCTGTCCGCTGGTGCCGGAGGCTTCCAGTGGGCGGCGCGGGTTGTTCAGCCACACGTCCACGCCCTGCACGAGGTGGCGCGCCAGGTTGATGTCGTAGCCCTCCACCATGACGACCCGGTTGCGGAAGCGCGAGTCCTGGGAAATTTCATGGATGCGGCGGATGAATTCCTTGCCCGGCTCGTCGGCCGGGTGCGCCTTGCCGGCAAAAATGATCTGCACCGGCATCCCTTTGTCGGAGAGAATACGGAGGGTCCGCTCCAGGTCCTGGAAGAAGATGGTGGCCCGCTTGTAAGTGGCGAAGCGCCGCGCGAAGCCGATGGTTAGCGCCTCCGGATCCAGCAGGTTGTCCACCCCGCGGAGGCTCGTGTTGGAGCGGCCCAGGCGGATGCGGCGCTTGCGCACCCGCTCGCGCACGTGCTCGATCATCTTCCGCTTCAGATCGCAGTGGATTTTCCAGAGATTCTTTTCCGACACTTTGGCCAGGGCACTGCGCCAGCCCCCTTCGTCGGTGGGATTGTCCCGCCAGCCAGAGCCAGACTTCGCATCCATCGCGCGGGTCAGCTCGGCGGACATCCAGGTGCCGGTGTGCACGCCGTTGGTGATGTGCGTGATGGGCATTTCCTGATCGGAGAATCCCCACCACATTTCGCGCCACAATTCTCGCGAGACCTCGCCGTGCAGCTTGCTGACGCCATTGGCGAAGCGCGAGGCGTTCAGGGCCAGGACCGTCATCGAAAACGAAGGCGAGGTATCGTTGCGCCCTTGCCCGAGGGACAGCAGGCGGTTGCGGCTGATCCCCACCGCGTGGTTGTAGCGGTTGAAATAGCGGTCCATCATGTCGTGGGAGAATGCGTCGTGCCCGGCCGGCACCGGCGTGTGGGTGGTAAACACGGCGCCCGCCGAGGTTTCCTCCAGCGCGGCGGAAAATGGCAGGCCGGCGCTCTTCATCAAGTCGCGGATGCGCGCCAGGCTGAGGAACGCGGAGTGTCCCTCGTTCATGTGGTAGACGCCGGGACTGAGGCCCAGCGCGCGGAGCGCGGCGACGCCGCCCATCCCCAGGATGATTTCCTGGCAGATGCGCATTTCGCGATCCCCGCCGTACAGCACCGAAGAGAGCCGGCGATCCTCCGAGGAATTTTGCTCGATGTCGGTGTCGAGCAGGTAGACTGGCACGCGTCCCACCTGGACCTTCCACACTTTGGCGTGGGTCACGTGGTCGGGGAGATCCACCGAGATCTCAACGTTGCGCCCTTCGGAATCCTTCGCTTCGCTGATGGGGAGGAGCGAGAAATTGAGGCGGCTGTATTCCGCCTCCTGCCAGCCTTCGCCGTTGATGCGCTGCTTGAAGTATCCCTGGTTGTAAAGCAGTCCCACGCCGACCAGGGGAATTCCCAGATCGGAGGCGCTCTTGCAGTGGTCGCCGCTCAAGATCCCCAAACCGCCGGAATAAATGGGCAGGCATTCGTGCAGGCCGAATTCCGCGGAAAAATAGGCGAACGACTGGCCCACGAGATCCGGGTGGGCGCGCTCGAACCAGGTGTCCTTTGCGGACATGTACTCGTCGAGCGCTTTCAATACGGATTCGTAGCGCTTCATGAAGGCGGCGTCGCGGCCCAGGGCGTCGAGGCGCTCCTGGCTGACCATGGAAAGCATCTGCACCGGGTTGTGATTGACCTCGTCCCAGAGTGCGCTTCCGACCTCCGCGAACAGGTCCACCGCGTCCGGGCACCAGCTCCACCAGAGGTTGTGGGCCAGCTCGCGAAGACGCGCCAGGCGCTCGGGGAGGGCAGGATGGACGGCGATGGTTCCCAGCAGGTTCACGGTAGAATCCTCATTTCAGACACGCTCCAAAGGGGGGCGACGCCTTCTTCCTACCCCGCGGCGGGTCCTTTGCCGCGGAAGGGCCTTCGGCGCCAGGCACGAACCGACGCGCGTGAGCCTGCAACGCGAGGGATGGTGGCACCGACTGCTGCGCGCCGCGCGGCCGCTGCTGGCGCGCGTTCTTGGATGGCTGCCGCTGCGCTGGATATTCGAAGTGTTCTACTGGTTCTCCGGCGACCCGTGGGCCTACTGGACCTCAGCGCGGGAGCGCGCGCGCTACGACGACGCGATGCGGATTCTGGACGGGCGCCTGGCGGGCCGGCGCGTTCTGGAAGTCGGCTGCTCGAATGGTGCGTTCACGGCCCGCCTGGTGGGGACCGGCGCTCACGTGACCGCGGTGGACATCTCCCTGATGGCGCTGCGGCGGGCACGCTCGCGAGTGCCGCGGGCCGCGTTCCGCCGCCTGGACGTGTTTGCCGAGGGGCTTCCAGAGGGGCTGTTCGAGGTGATCGTGGCGACCGACGTGCTGGGCTACACCGACGACCTTGCCCTGCTGCGCGGCGTGCGCGACCGCATGGTGGGCGCCCTGGCCGACGGCGGGGTGATCCTGCTGGGGAACACGAAGCTGCGCGCCGAGGACGGCGAGGGCTGGGACGCGTTTGCCAGCGGCTATCCAAAGCTGGGCGCCACGCGAATCCGGGCGGTGTTCATGGAGCGGATGCGCGTGGTGGAGGGCAGCGAGGCGGCATCCTACCGGATCGATCTGTTGACATCCAGTTCAGATATTTTGCAGGGTACCGTGCTAGACTCGTAAGGCAAAACTGTGCCATTTGAGGTAAGATTTTATGGGTATTCCCGAGATTCGCGGCCTGTCGACGCCGCCCCTGACCTTGAACCCGCAGGCCGCCCCGGCCGCGCATCAGAGGGCGGACGAAGTGCCGCCGGTCGACTCCGCTTCGGTGTCGGGGGGACCCGCGCCGCAGCCGGTGAGCGGCGACCCCGCCGTGCCTGGCTTCACCGTCTCCGCCGCGACCGCCGCCTCGCTTGCGGGAACCGTCGCCGCCTCGCTGGCCGATCCCGACCTGCTGGCCGCCATGAACGCGGCGCAGTCGCGTGGCGTGGAGTTCACGCGCCGCCGCTCGTTCCGAATCCCCGTCCTGATGGACAAGCACGAGAAGGTGGACGCGGCCGGCGTGCTGCAGAGCTTCAACGACGGTGAGCAGGACCGCCTCGGCGTCCGCTCGCCCGGCACCGACGTACTTCCCCTGCGCGAGAAGCAGGACCTGATCGAACTGCAAGCGTTCTTTGCGGGCGGAGATATCCGCACCGTATCCGACCCTTCGCTGGGCTCGCTGGTGCGCGACCTGCAGCTCGATGGCTACGAGCTGCGCGACGGCGCGGGCAAGAAGTCCGACGTCATCGGGCCCTACGGGGCGTACAACGCGCTCACCAGCTGGAAGGGGCAGGAGGAAGCCTCGCAGGCCGCCTGGGTGTGGCGCAACGGGACGCCTCTGGGGCCGCTTCCCGAGGATGCCGGCCAGCGCCCGGTGGAAGTCCGCGAGGAAATCCGCCGCGGCAAGCTGGCGCTTGAAGAGCTTGAGAAGAAGGTGGCCGGCGACGACGACGCCCGCCAGGACCTCGACGCGCTGCGCAACGCGGTCGGCAACGCCTCCTTCGCGACGCGCGCGGGCGTGCGCGCGAAGCTTCAGGAGAAGCGTCCCTACGGCAGCAACCACCGCTTGGACTACGGCTTGATCGCGAAGTCGGTGCGGCCCGGCGAAAAGCTGGAGGACGTGGCCGCGTTCTTCCTGCGGGTGCTCGATAAGAACGAGTACGGCGACGTGCGGGACACCCACGGCGCGTTCAACTACGTGCGTAACCATTTCTCCAATGAGCCGGTGCTTGCCGAGTCGTTTTTGAATCTTTTTGGCATGGTGCGCAACATCAACGTCACCGTGCGCGCCGTCGACGTGCTGCGCAAGCCCGTCGCGGGCGAAACCTACCAGGAGCGCGAGGCCGTCTTCGTGCAGATGGTGAGCGACGAAGACGCGATCTTGGCCAGTTATTCCAACACATCCGGCCAGCAGGCGCTCGACGACTTCCAGTACGTTGCGGCTGACCTCAAGCCCGGCGAGACGTTTGCCTCGGTGGCCGGGGACTTCCTCGCCGTGCTGAAGGGGCTGCGCCAGGTGCAAGTGGGCCTTGGGCAAGCCAGGCCGACGTTCCGTCACATTCGCGACCGACTCGGCGCCGATCCGCAGCGGCGCGCGTGGTTTGCCGGCGCGTTCGGCGAATTGGGCACGCTGGACGCTTCCAAGCGGGCCATGGAATTGATCTACCAGCCGCTGGGCGCCACTGACGCCGCCGCGCGCGCGACCGTTGCACTGGGATTGCTCGCCAACACCCACGACGTGCATGAGACTTCGAGATACATGCAGACGGTGGCCGGCGCGCTGCAGCCGGGCCAGGACTTCGCGCGGGCGGGCCAGTTGATGTCCGGCCTGATGAGCGACGTCGCCGAGTGGAGCTACCACCGCGACCAGGACGGTCTCAGCAAGGCGTTCACCTACACGCACGGCACGCTGAATTCGGATCCCACCGAGGTGGAGCAGTTCCGCAAGATCGTGCGCTGGCGCAAATCGTTCGACACCGCGCTCGACATATTTCCGACGCTGCGCACGGCGGTTCGCGGGGAAACCCAGGACCAGCGCGTGGACCTTTTCCTCAAGATCGCCGACCTGGCCGAGGATGGCAGGCACGCGTCGAAGCTTTACGGCACGGTGACGGGCAACTTGCTGCCCGGCGAGACGCTGCAGGACGGTGTCCACCAGCTCGAGGCGCTGACCACCGCGATCCGCCAGGACGGCCGCCGCGACGATCCCGCGCAGGCTTTTGTGGATTTGAAGAAGCGGCACTCCGGAAATCCCGACAAAATTCGGCTTTTCACGCGGCTGTGCGAGGGGCTGCAATCGTACAACAACGCCGACAAGGTGCGCATGAGCCTCGACAAGGCGGTGGGCAGCGAAACCGCCGCGGACCGCGAGGCGACTTTCTTCCGACTGCTGGATCTGGAAAAACAGATGGAATCCGACGGCAGGAGCGCCGTGCTCGACTACAAGGCGCTGGTCAAGGGACTGGTGCCCGGCGAGTCGCTGCAGGACGGCGTGACCCGCCTGGTGGCGCTGCGCACCGCCATCCGCCGCAAGGACGGCGCGCAGGACGCCTGCGACTGCTACGCCTTTATTGCGGACTCGTTGAAGGAGGGCACCATCAGCGGCCGCACGGCCACCGAAATTACCGCGGAAATGGTCGAGTCGCTGCTCCTCAACGGGGACATCAACGCCGCCAAGAACCGCGCCACGGCGCCCCGCAACAAGGACGGCGGGGGCATCGAGAAGGAAGACGGCTTCGTCATCATCGGCGGAATCAAGGTGCCGGTGAAGTAGCGCGCCAACGAGCAGATCATCAGTGCTTCATCGAGCCCGCCCGTGCGCGCTGCCGTGCGTCAGGATTGGGATGCGAGCTTTTCTTTGACACTTCGGAGGTAAGCGCGCCAGTGAGGCAGCGAAGCCGTAACGTCACTGTGGAGCTTGTCTAGCTCGACTTCTTCGTATTGATGGACGATACGATTGCGCAAGGTCGCCAGAGGTGCTAGCGCCTGGGCGGTGTCGTTTGAAAGCCAGCCCGCTTGGGAAAGCGAGAAGAACGAGCTGTAGTAGTCCGCAGGTGGGGTTTTTCCGACAGTATGCGCGACCTCGACGTTGATCGCCGTCGCGCACTCTACGAGCAGCTCGACCTGGCGCTCCACGACACGATGGACGCGAAAATCGGACGTGAAAACAGCCAGCTCCGCTGGCAATACTTGCTCCAGCTCTTGTAAATAATTGGCCAGCAGTACCAGCTTCTGCTCAACGAGCTCGGTGTTCAAGTTGCGTCCCCCATTCAGAAACGCTTCGACATAGTCCCGATTGCGCTTCCTCCAGATCTGGCTGTCCATGCGGCGCAGGAGCGCGGCTCGCCGGAACTTCTCGAACGCGCCGGCGCGGCGCTCATACAAGACTTTCCCGTCCCGGGCGACCTCCCACGATAGCAGCCATGAAGCGGTGGGCAGCCAGGCGAAGTCGAGATCGCTTCGCTTCAGCGTATGGATCAGATTCCGGAACGTCTCCCACGATCGGTTCTCGTCCGTGGACGCCATGGCGGCCAGGTCGAAGTCGCTGCCCGGCTGCTCGGTCTTTCTCGCGCGCGATCCAAAAAGAACCAGGAATTCGAGATCATTGCTCCGGCAGAAGTCCTCGAGGGCCGTGCGGTCAAGCGTGTCCACAACGAAGAAATTCCAGCCCGGCGCCCCCTATCCTGTAACCGGCTTGACGCCCTCAAACCCAAAAGGGTATGCTGCCCATCATGACGCTTGACACGACAGCCCCCGCCCTTGCGGTGGTGGTGCATTATTCCGAGATCGGCCTGAAGGGCAAGAATCGCGGCATGTTCATCGGGACGCTGCTGCGCAACATCCGCGACGCCCTGGAGCCAGTCGCACCTGGCGCCCGCGTGGAGGGGATGTACGGCCGGCTGATGATCCACTTCACCGACCCCGCGCAGGAGGGTGCCGTGCGCGACAGGCTCCGCTGGATCCCCGGCATCGCCAACTTCTCGTTCGCCAAAGCGCTCTCCATCCGGCGGGGCTACGACTTCGACGCCACCTGGAAGGCCATGTCCGAAGAGGCCTGGCGCATCGCCGTCGCCTCCAACGCGCGTTCCTTCGCCCTGCGCGCGCGGCGGGCCGACAAGACCTTTCCCAGGATGTCCCTGGAGATGGAGCGCGAGCTGGGCGGGTACGTCTTCGAGCGGGCCATTGCCGAGAGCCGCCCCCTGAAAGTGAGCCTCGACCACCCCGAGCTGACGATTCACGTGGAGGTCGCGGCGCCGTTCGTGTTCGTGTACGGCATCAAGGAGAGCGCCCCGGGTGGCCTGCCGGTGGGCTCCTCGGGCAGGCTGGTGTCCCTTCTGAGTGCCGGCTTCGACTCACCGGTGGCTTCCTATCTCATGATGAAGCGCGGCGCGCAGATCGTGTACGTGCACTTCCACTCCCATCCCCTGACCGACCGCCGCTCGGTGGACAGCGCGCGCGATCACGTGGAGACGCTCGGCAAGGTGCAGCTGAAGTCCCGGCTTTACCTGGTGCCGTTCGGGTACGCCCAGCAGGAGATGATCCAGGTGAGCCCGCGCACCCATCGCATGGTGCTGTACCGCCGCATGATGATGCGCATCGCCTCCGAGGTGGCTCGCCGCGAGAACGCGCTGGGACTGGTCACCGGCGAGAGCCTGGGCCAGGTCGCCTCGCAGACCCTCAGCAACATGGCCGCCATCGACGACTCCGCCGACTTTCCCGTGTACCGTCCCCTGATCGGGACGAACAAGGAGGAGATCATCGGCATGGCCGACCGCCTGGGCACCCATGCCACCTCCACCGAGCAGGTGCCCGACTGCTGCTCGCTGATGGTGGCTCGGCACCCCGCCACGAAGTCGACCGTGGCCGAGGTCGAGGCCATGGAAGCGGCCTACGACGTGCCCCGGCTCGTGCGCGAGTCCCTCGCGCGCGCCGACCTCGAGGAGTGGGGACGGTGGGGGAGGAGAAGCGTGGCGCCTCGGGGAATTCCTCAAGCCGAGCCTGCGGAATCCGTCCCCGATTGAGGGTCCCTGGCTGCCGGGACGGCAGCTCGTTCCAGGTTCTTGTCTCCAATCGCGACGTCCGTAGGGATGTCGCGGGCCGGCATGGCCGTCGCCCGTGGCCAGCGACCTGAGTCGCTCCGGGCAGCACGCATGACGGAACTGTGAAAACAAAAGGAGTTCGACCGTGTGGACCAGCGCCCGGCTGCGCGAAAGCTTTCTGGCCTTCTTTGAGGAAAAAGACCATCTCCGCCTTCCTTCTTCCTCGCTGATCCCGGTCAACGACCCCACCCTGCTCCTGATCGGCGCCGGCATGGCGCCCTTCAAATCGTACTTCCGCGGCGAGGAGAAGCCGCCCCACGTCCGCATCACCACCTGCCAGAAGTGCGTCCGCGCGGACGACTCGAATGTCGGCGTCACCGCGCGCCACCACACCTTTTTCGAGATGCTGGGCAACTTCTCGTTCGGCGACTACTTCAAGAAAGAGTCCATCGAGTGGGCCTGGGAGTACCTCACCGAGCGCTTGAACCTCGATCCCAACCGCCTCTGGGTGACCATCTACCCGGGCGACATGGTGGCCTTCAACCACTGGAACAAGGACGTGGGCGTTCCGGCCGAGCGCATCAGCGAGCTGGAGGATAATTTCTGGGGCCCCATTGGCGCCACCGGCCCCTGCGGCCCCTGCTCGGAGATTTATTACGACCGCGGAGAAGGCCCGTGGTGGTGCGGCCGCACCGAGTGCGCCCCGGGCTGCAACTGTGATCGGTACCTGGAAATCTGGAACCTGGTGTTCACCGGGCTGAACAAGGAGGAGGACGGCTCGTTCTCCGACCTGCCGCGCCCGTGCATCGACACTGGCGCAGGCCTGGATCGCATCACCTTCCTGATGCAGGGGAAAAATAATCCGTACGAAACCGACGCCTTCCAGCCGGCCATGCTGGCGCTCAAGGAATTCAGCGGCCATACCCTCGACGAGGGGGGGCGGGTCGCTCTGGCGCTGAAGATTATCGGCGACCACACCCGCGCGGTAATTTTCCTCCTGGCGGACGGCATCTCGCCCTCCAACGAAGGCCGCGGCTACGTCCTGCGTCGCCTGCTGCGCCGCGCCATGCGGTTCGGCCGGGTGCTGGGCATCCACGGCACTTTCCTGGAAAAACTGGTCCCCGCCTTCGTGGCGGTGTACGGGGAAATTTATCCCGAGCTGGCTACCCGAGAATTGCACGTGACCAACGTGCTGATCCAGGAGCAGCAGAATTTCCTGCGCACGCTGGAGCAAGGCGAGCACTTGCTGCAGAGCCTTCTCCAGGCAAGCACCCCCCTGTCCGGGACGGATGTCTTTCGCCTCTATGATACCTATGGATTTCCCCACGAGCTTACCCAGGAAATTGCCGCCGAGCGCGGCATCCAGATCGATCTGGACGGCTTCCACAAGGCGCTCGAAGAGGCCCGCGAGCGCTCTCGCGCCGATCTCGAAAAGAAGTTGGACGACGCGCGCGGCGGCACCATCGCCGTCAGCCACGAGCAGCCCAGCGAATTTCTAGGCTACCAACGGACCGGCGCGCACGCGCACGTGGTGCACCTTTTCCGCCAGGGCATGGAAGTGGACGAGGCGCATGAGGGCGAGGGCGCCAGCGTGATCCTCGACCGCACGCCCTTCTACGCGGAAGGCGGCGGGCAGGTCGGCGATACGGGAATCTTCAAGAGCGGCGAACTCCTCGTGGAAGTGCTCGACACCCAGAAAGGCCCGCACGACACCATCGTGCACCGCGTGGAAATCCGCCGCGGCAGCCTCAAGAAAGGCGCCGAGCTTGAGGCCATCGTGGACGCGAAGCGGCGCGGCGACATCATGCGGCATCACACCGCCACGCACCTGTTGCAGGCTGCCCTGCGCACCGTGGTGGGCGCCCATATCACGCAGACCGGCTCGCTGGTGGCGCCGGATCGACTGCGTTTCGACTTTTCTCATTACGCTCCATTGACCCCCGAGCAAATCGAGACGGTGGAGCGTCTCGTCAACGAAGAAGTTCTGCGCAACCAGGCCGTGGACAAGCGGGAAATGTCCATGTCCGAGGCTACCGCCGCGGGTGCGCTGGCCTTCTTCGAGGAAAAATATGCCGACCGCGTTCGCGTGGTAACCGTGGAAAACTTCAGCAAGGAATTGTGCGGCGGCACCCACTGCGCCCGAACGGGCGATATCGGATTGTTCAAAATCACAAGTGAGAGCGCCATCGCCGCCGGACAGCGGCGCATCGAGGCCGTGTGCGGCATGGTGGCGCTCGAGGCGGTTCGCACCTACGAAAACATCCTGAAGACCGTCAGCCAGGATCTGAAAACGACCCCCACCGAGATCCCGGGAAGCCTGTCTCGCCTGAAAGAGAGCCTGAAGCGCACCGAGCGCCAGGTGGAGGAGTTGGGCGAGAAGTTGTCCGCGCAGCGTGCCGGCGACCTGGTGTCCGAGTCCGTGGAGGTGGGCGGCGTCAAGCTGCTGGCGACGGAGGTTCCCGGGGTGACCAGCGACGGGCTGTCACGCCTCGGCGATCAACTGCGAGACAAGCTGCAAAGTGGCATCGTGCTTCTGGGCACGCGCAACGGGGAAGGTGCAAAGCTCATGTGCTGGGTCACCAAAGACCTCGTCGGGCGCGGCTACAGTGCCGGCAACGTCATCAAGGCCGTCATTCCAACCATTGGCGGCAAGGGCGGCGGCCGGCCGGAGTTTGCGCAGGGCGGGGGCAACAAGCCCGACGCCCTGTCGCAGGCCCTGACCGAGGCGAAGAGCCTCATCTCGCGGCAGGCTGAAGGATGAAACGAATGCGCACCAGCCTCACGTTAGGAGGACTGGCATGCCCATCACCGCATGTCGCGGCACCGTGGACCTCTTGCCCGGCGAGACCGCTCGCTGGGCGCAGGTCGAGGGGCTTGCGCAAGCTATCGCCGTAAGGTTCGGATACAAAGAGATCCGCACCCCGGCCTTCGAGGTGACCGAGCTGTTCACCGATACCATCGGTGAAGATTCGGACATTGTCGAAAAAGAGCTGTATACTTTTCGCGACAAATCCGGTCGTTCGCTGACGCTGCGGCCGGAAATGACGACGCCCACTATTCGGGCCTATCTCGAGCACAACCTGGGGAGCCAGAGCCAGATCAAGACCTACTACGTGGGCGAGATCTACCGCTACGAGCGTCCCAACCAGGGGAAGATGCGCGAGGCGCACCAGTTTGGCGTGGAAGCCATCGGCTCAAGCCTGCCCGCCGTGGACGCCGAGCTGGTCGATCTTGCCCTGTCGTTTTTCGGCGAGCTGGGCCTGAAGGACGTGCGCCTGGAAGTAAACTCCATCGGCTGCAAGAAGTGCCGCCCGACCTACCAGTCGGTGCTGCGCGATTTCTTCACGGGCAAGGACGACGTGCTTTGCCCGGATTGCGAGCGGCGCAAGGAACGCAATCCAATCCGCGTGATGGACTGCCGCCGCGAGGGCTGCATGGCCATCACCAACACCGCGCCCACGGTATTTCAGTCGCTGTGCACGGATTGCAAGAATCATTTCTTTACCTTCAAGGATCACCTGACCCAGATGGGCTACCAGGTGCACGGCAACCCGCGCGTGGTGCACGGGCTGAACTATTACAGCCGCACCGTGTTCCAGATCCATTCGGCGCACCTGCCCGTTGGAAATCCCCTGTGCTCGGGCGGGCGGTTCGACGACTTGATCGCGCAGCTCAGCAACAGCTCGACGCCGGGCATCGGCTTCGCGGTCGCGCTCGAGCGGACGATTGCGGCCATGGAAAAGGAAAGCGTGCCGCCGCCCGCTGAGCCGCGGGTGGACTGTTTCCTGGTGGGCACCGGCGAAGAAGCCGAGCGCATCATGACGCGCACCATGCACCAGCTGCGCAAGCGCGGCTACCGGGTGGAGCGAGACTACAGCGCGCGCGGGATGAAAAATCAGTTGAAGATGGCGGAGAAATTCAGCGCCGCCTACACCGCGCTGGTCGGGGAGGAAGATACCCGCGTTACCCAGGTCCAGATCACGGATAATTCTCGCGGAACGCAAGAAAACGTCAACGTGGGGCGCCTCATCGACGCGCTGGAGTATCGCCTGCGCCGGGATGCCCGTGAGAAGGGACGCGACCGCGGCCGCGAGCGAGGCGAGGAAGAGTCGCGCCGCGAGCGCGGGCGGGATCGCGTTGAGCGCGATGATCGTCACCGCGAGCGTGGCGGCCGTGATCGTGGACGCGATCGGGATCGGGACCGCGATCGGGAGCGCGGCGAGGACGCCGATGACGGCGCCCGCTTCGCCGAGTGGGCGGCCACCTACGCGGAAGCCGCTCGCAGCGCGGCGCCCCGGGCGCCG
>VGFD01000092.1 GCA_016868975.1 Armatimonadota bacterium
CGCCGAGATGGAGACGATTCCACTGAAGCGCCATCGCTTCCACGGTGAGTGGAACTACACCGTTGATCCTCCTTGACCGTGCTTTTGAATAAGATACGATTTGTTATTTTGCGGAGCGCCCTAAGTAGCCGGCGCGGCTTCCTCTGGCTTGACCCAGGCCGGGTCGGCGGAATGCACGTTGAGTAAGTGGACCTCGGTTTCGAGATTTGAGTCCTCACGCTCCAGCGCGTCCAGGAATCGGACCGCGGTAGGCGCCATGTGCAGAATTTCCATCGCCGGATGTCCCCTTTTGTCAGTGGTACGCCCAGCCCCAGCGATTGTTGTTCACCTGGGTATGATTGCGGGCGGGGTCGACGTAGCCGATGCTGCCGCTGCCGAAGCCCGGAGTTGGGGAGTGATACGGGCTGTAGGTTTCGTGCGGCTCGGCGTGGCCGTTCCGGTTGTGGTCCACGACCACCCGGCCGCCGGCGCGATCCAACTCCCAGGAGGAGAGGCGTCCGTCGCGGTCCAGATCATTCTGTTGCATCTCGCGCTGGTAGCGCTGCCCTTTGGAGCGCTCGCAAATGGTGGTGTGGCCGTCGCCGTTGAGATCGTAATTGCCGCCGAACGCCTTGAGACGCTCGTTGGATTCTTTGATCTCTTGGTTGGAGATGCGCCCGTCGCGGTTCTGGTCGAACGCGATGACGCCGTCCTGGCCGCGATCGTAGCGGCCGTTGTTGTTGAGGTCCACGCCGTAGCCGGAATCCTTGTGGAACCAGTTGTTGTGGTTGCCGGTCTGGGCGTCGGGCAGGTTGCCGTGCCAGGACGGGGTCTGGTACTGAAAAGGGTGCGCGTGATGATAATGATAGTGGTAGTTCGGCGGCGGACAATGAGTGTGGACGTACGACATCTTCTATTCCCCTCCATAGACTCTCATGTGCCGCATCCCAAATCGGTGTTCCCTTGAGCATTTCATCAGGCGTCTGCTCGGAACGGTAAAGTGGTCGGATGTTAACGGAATTTTGACGCGAGATTGGGTTTCCTTAATTTCTTACGGAAAAACAACAAGAGCGCCCGCTGGTCGGACCGCTCTTGCGTCCAGGCTAGGCGGGCTGCAGCGCCCGTACGTGCGGGAACGCCACTTCGCCGAACAACTCGAAGTAGTAGCGGAAACGCAGGCGCACCGTGCCCGGACGCGCGCCCACCAGCAGGTGCAGCCGTTGCTCGCCGGGATACTTGCAGGCCTCATCCCTCTGGAAGGCGCCGTCCTGGAAGACTTCCACGGATTCGACGATGCCCGCGGCGTCGTCCTCGATGTCTTCTGGCTTCGCAGTCATATCGACCAGCAGCAGCTCGCCGGGCTCCCACAATGAGAAATTCCCGGGCCCAGCCGTGGGGCGGATGGTGACGTCCAGCGAGAAGCACTCACGGTCCTGGTTGGCCCACTCGGCCTCTTCCTCGCTCGAGCGTTGCGGGCCCTCCACCCGCGTGACGCCGTGGATCGTGGCCTGGGCGCCCTTCAGCACCGCGCCTTTCATCTTGAACGGCGCCAGGAAGAGCTGCTTGATGAGGCGGCCCGCCAGGAACTTGCCGAGCACGACCAGCGCCACCAGGCCCCCGAGCAATTCCCACCAGGGCAAGAACTTGACCGCAAGCACGCCCGCGATGAGTGCGAATAAAAGTATAATGCGGATCATGCAGTACGACCCCCTTTACGAATTGTACTCGGACCCCTCTCTCTCGCATGGAATTTTGCCCCCGGGGCGGGTGCATCGCCACCGGTCTTTCGACCGATTTTCAACAGGCCAGGGGGCCCATTAGAAACCCTTAACCGCACGGAGATTGACCTGAGAGGCGCTGGGCCTGATACTATCTCCAAGAGAAAGAGATCAGGAGCATCCGTCAATGGCAGTCGAGCTCACCCCGGCACTTCCCCAGACCGTCTATACGCCCGCACCCCAGGCCAACGCCCCCACGACTCAGGCCGCGCCCGCCCAGACCGGGCCTGCTGACCAGGGCGTGTCCTCCCGCAGCGTGGCCAACACCCGCCTGGGCCAGGGCTGGGAGCAAGTCGCCTCATCCTCCGACTACGGCCAGATTTTCGGCGATCAATCGTACGTGAAGAACGGCGCGGATCCGCAGTTGCTGTCGCTGCTGCAGCAGGCCGTCGACAAGGCGCCGGAATTGCAGGGCACCCAGCTCGCGGCCAATGTGAAGAGCGGCCGCGTGGGGCCGGAGGACGTCAAGCAGCTGCAGAATTTTCTCCAGGCAAAGGGATATTCAGTGGGCGCGCCCGGCGTGGACGGCAAGTACGGCCCGCTCACGCATCGCGCGCTGGACGGATTCTTGAACGGACGCCCGGCGGATGGTCTTGCCGGGCAGCAGGCGCCGGCCGGGCAGGAGCCGGCCCGGGGACAATCCCCGCGGAAACAACCACCCGCGGACGGCGAGGGTCCGGCCGAAAATGGCGAACGCCCGGCTGAAAATGGGGAGCGTCCGGCGAATGGCAACAGACAGCGCACTGGCCCGCCGGAAGGATATCAGGCGATTCGCGGTCGCGTCCCGGCCGGCGTGACCGACAAAGCGAAATCCCTGCTGGGCGGGGAATACGGCACGGAAACCCCCTTTGCAATCGACGGCAAGCGCTACGTCGCGCGGGTCGAGCAGCACTACCATCCCCCCGGCTACCAGGGCGGCCCCAACGGCTGGCACAAGGGCATTACGGTCTACGAGCAAAAGTAGCTCATCCCACTTTAGCCACGGGGTGGCTGCACTTTCCAAGGTTTGATCGTCGATGCGCGCGGGCCTGTAGCCAGCCGGTGGGCGCTACGGCTGGAGGGTGCGGGCGGCCAGCGCGGCGCGGGCGACCTGGTCCGCGACCTGATAGGCGGAGTCGGGGTGGCTCACCGAGTTCATCTTGTTGGTGAGCGTCACGCCGGCCGTCGGATCCCCGAGGACGCGCTCCACGTGGTCGCGCACTTCCTCGCCGCTGTTCGCGACCCAGGCCACGCCGGTCTTGGAAAGGCGCTTTGCCTGATGCTCCTCCATCCCCACGTAGGGATTGGCAACGATCATCGGCTTGCGCAGCGCGAAAATCTCTGACGCCGTGAGACCGCCGGGCTTGGTTACCACGACGTCCGCGGCGCGCAGGTAATCCTCGACGTTTTTCGTGAAGCCCAGCACGTGCAGCGGGTGCGTCAGCGTGGCCCGCATCTGATCCAGCTCTGCCTTCGCGTCGGCGTTTTTCGCGGTAATTGCCACGATTTGCATGGGGTACGGCGAGCGGTCGAGCGCCGGGATGATGTCCGCATATTTCTGGTCGCCCAGCGAGCCGCCCATGATCAAGATGGTGGGCGTGTGGGGATCCAATCCCAGCCGCTGGCACGTGATTTCAGTCGGCTCTGGCGGCGCGGCCAGGGCGGGCTTCACTGGAATTCCGGTTACCGACACCAGGCTATTGTCCACGCCAAAGCGCTCCAGATCGTCGCGCACGGCCTCGGTGGCGACGTAATAATGGCCGATGGCGTCCTGCGCCCACATGCGGTGTCCCAGAAAATCGGTGAGCACGCTGTGCACGGGCGGGTGGAGATCGCCGTTTTCCTTCCAGTAGGCCAGCATGGAATTCGTCTGGGAATGAGTGGACACGATGAGGTCGGGCTTCTCTCGCTCGAAGTGCTCCAGCACTTCCGGGCTCAGCATGGCCTTCACGCTAAGGAAGGCGTTGCCGATTGCGCTGGCCACCGGCGATCCGTTGATCGCCAGGTCAAAGCCGATGCGGCGCAGCGTCGGGACCCGGTTGGAAACCAGGTTGTAAAAGGCTTTCTGGCCGTCCTGAACGGTGGAGCTGGACACGCTCAAGGTGTTAAACGAGTCCGCCTGCACGTTGGGCAGCTCGGACAGCGCGGACACCAGCGCGTCCGCGGCGGCGGCGTGGCCGCCGGTGAACGACGAGTGCACGACCGAGATCCTCAGGGGCCGATCGGGGGGTAGTTGCTGGAGGCTGTTTACCAGATCTGGACGGAAATGCACACGGCCATGCTACGTCCAGCCCCTGAAAAATCTCTCAAACGCGGAAGCGGCGGGAATACCAGCCGGCCACACAGAGGGCGGCCACCAGGAGACCGGCCAGCCATCCCGAGTGCTCGCCGCGGGGGCGGTCGGCATAGCGCACCATGGCGTCCACCAGCATCTGCGCGTAGGCGTCGCGGGTGGCTGGATTGCGCATCCGCCACAGATCCGGGTTGCCGCCCTGCTCGTCACGGCTCTGGATGTTGCCCAACTCGATGAGGGCGGCCGCCGGATTCACGGCGTTGGTCAGAACCGCGTATTCGTGGGGCTGGGAGAGTCCGTGCTCGGCGCCCGTCTCCAGGTCGCGGCGCTCGCGCCCGGCCTCGCGCACGGTCTGCTCGATGGCCTGCACGAAATGCGGGTCGGCGCCACGGGGAGCGTAGTAGAAGCTCACCCCGGCCAGGGTCTCCTGCGTCGAGTCGAAGTGCAGCGACAGAAAGTACACTTCCCGCTCGCGATGGTAACGCCGCCACAGACGGTTTGCGGTTTCCCAGCGCGAGCGCAGCGCGTCCTGCTCGCTGGCCGGCTCGGGGTACTCGACCAGGGTCTTCATCTCAAAACCCTCGCCCGGGGAGGGAAAGGTCTTGGGCCCCCACGCCCTGGGCTTGTAATCGCCGTTCGGATCGTCGAGCGTGAGAAATACGAACGCGCCCAACTTCTCGGCCTTGCCCTTGACGCGCATCGCGGTGTCCCAGGTAAAGACGCACTCCCAGGCGCGCCCGCCCAGGCTGTCCGCGGAGGCGCCGGGGTCGGGCTTCACCGTGCCGACGCCACGATCGCCGTGGCCGGGATCGATGACGATGACCGACTTGTCGAGTCTTCGGGGGGATTCCTGGGCGCGCGCCGGCACGCAAACAGCCAGCGCGAGAAGCGCCAGCAGCGCCATGCAGCGGAGCGCCGTCAACCGGCAGGGAATGAAGCGAGACCCCCTCTCACTCGGACTTTATCGGGCGTATGGGGCCGACGATGCGTCCCGCTGTTTAGGTTCCGGACGGGACAGGGTGATTTCCTGTAAAAGGGAGCCGTCCTTCGCGATGAGTTCCAGGCGCTGGTTGCCGCCTTCGTACTCCCAGCGGTCGTCGCGGCTGTAGAACAGGCCGCCGAGGGGAACGCCGAGCATCTCGCGGACCTCGAGCCACGGGGTGCCGGGGAGGAGGCGGGCGGAGCCCTGGGTGAGGACGGTGCCGCGGATGGCGGTGATGCTGCCCTTTGCGACTCTGGCCACCCGCACGAAGGTGCCTGGTGTGAGTTCTAGCCAGTCGTCGTCCAAATGTGTGGGTTTCGGACTCTTTACCAGCCGCTTCAGGTCCGGAAATGTCATCCCCAGCATCACGCCATCCACCGCCAGCGGCTTGTTCATATCAAACCGCCCGAACACCGTCCCCGCAGGGGTCCTGGGCCGCGACCACATCCCCGCCGCCAGGGCCACCAGCAGCAGCAATCCGGCCAGCCACGCGAGGTCACGCTTCATGGCATCATGGTACCACGCTTTCCGGATTTTCCACAACCGAAGCGACGCCGTCCGCGATCGAATATTCCAGCACGACGGGCGGGTTGCTGGCCCGGTAGTTGACGGTGCACGTGCTGGCGTTCACGAACAGGGTGTGCTGGTTGCGGGTGACGCCGTATCCCTCGTGGATGTGGCCGAAAATGTGCGCCTTCGGGCGGATCTCCTCGATGCGCCGCAGCAGGTCGTCGCAGCCCGCGTCGTCCCCGTGGGTGGTGCGGTCGCCGTGCCCGCGGGGTGGCCCGTGGGTGATGAGGACGTCGGTGTCGTCGGGGATGAGCGCCCACTTCTCGGCGATCTCGGGACCGCGCTGCAGGTTGAACGCCCAGTCGAAGAACCACGGCTGCCAGGGACTTCCCCAGAACTTCACGCCCTCCACGACCAGGCCGGCGTCCTCAAGATAGGTGGCGTGGCGGATGCGGGACCGCGCGGCCAGAGGCTCGCGCTCAAAACAGAAGTCGTGGTTGCCGCAGATGACGATCTTGTGGCGGTGCGGCAACGTGCCCAGGAAGGCGTCGAAGGCCTCAACGTCGCGCAGGTCCCCTTCCATGCTGATGTCCCCAGCGTGCACCAGCACGTCGCCGTCGGGGATGCGGATCTTGCGGTGCAGGTTGTGGGTGTCGCTGATCGCGACAATGCGCAGCGTGCCGGCCATGGGCATATCTTCCCCCCAGCCCGGGATTTCCCCGCACGCGTTTTCAGGGAAATTTGTGTCGCTTTGGGTAGCATCTCTGAAAATAGAGAGAAATCGCAGGTTACCCGACGATGATGATTGCGACTTCCCCCACCCTGGACGGCTCCACCCGGGGGGGCCAGGGAGCGCCTAAAGCGACTCCCCCTGGATCCGCTCCATTAACAGCGGCCGGGCTGCCGCGCGGCCGCGCCCAACAAGACCCTCAAGACGAAGTACGCCTCCAGGCCGATCCCTGGCCGGAGCTCGCCGCCCAGGGCCGCGTGACGGCGCCTCAGGACAGCACGGTGGCGGCCACGATGGTGCCGGGTCCGCTTTCCCCCATGCTCGAGGACCAGCTTTGCGCGGTGGTGGACCGTCTGGAGCGCAAGGGATTCCGCTTTAAGGAGCGCCTCTCCGACGGTACCTTCAAGCAGAATCTCACGGATACGACGAAGCGGACCTGGCGGTTCGACGCCCAGTTGCCCACGGACAACGGCTTCGTGGTGCTCATGAACCTCGACGAGTTGCGCACGCTGGACGGCGTGGACGGCATCGGCCCGCAGGCTCTGAGCCCGCGGGAGCGCGCCCAGGTGGCGGCACTGCAGGCCCTTCTCGACAAGGGCTACGAATCACATGACCGCCAGTATCACGATCGCATCCACCCGGCCAGCGTGCTTAACAACCTGCGCCACGGCTATCCCGTATATCTTTATCCGAACAGCGGCCCCAACTACAACGAGTGCAAGACCCCGCAGGACCTGCTGACCCTGGCCTACCTCGAGGGCGTGGGCAACGTCGCCGACGTGGCCCGCCCGCAGCAGGCCCAGGAGGTGCAGGGCGCCCTGAATCGCGGCCTCAAGCTGTACGACGAGTACAACCGTCCCATGTACGCCTATGGCGCCTATGGCGTCGCCCAGGGGCCGACGTCGGCGCTGCGCGTGGGACGCGACACGGTGCCGGTCACGGTCACTGCAGCGCAGCTCGATGACCTGGACGCGCTGGAGGCGCACCTGGGCGAGGTGGATCGCGCCTACGACAAATTCTGTAAGCCGCTCTTTACCTCGCAGTTTGTGGGCGGCTCTGGTGAATATTTCCTGCGCGCCGCGCGCCCCGACGATACGATTCCGGTCGCGCTGCGCATGGCCGCCGTGGAGGCGATCGTCGCGAAGCTCAATGAGGCGATCCCGCGCCAGGGCACTCTTGAGGCGCCCCCGCTCTACGACGCGATCCGCGCGCAAGCCTCGAGTCCCGGCGCGTTCGTCCGAATGATGGATCGCGCGCTGCGGCGCCTCGCGAAAACCCCCGCGCGGGAGCTGCTGGCATCGGTGAATTCCTCGCCGGCCTTCTCCCGCGTCGCCGATTCCGACGTGGCCCACACGCCGCGCCTCGGCGAGGTGCTGGAAAAGGCGGGCTCGTTCGACGCGCTGCGCGGCTGCCTGGACGCCATGGATCGCTGCCGGATGGGCACGCTGGAGGAGCGCGCTGAGACGATGCTCGAGCTCCTTGACGCGATTCCCGCGGGAGAGCGTGACCAGGTGGGGGATTATTTCCGCAACCTGGAGGACGCCGAGGGAGAAACACTGGCGGAAAAGCGGGAGACGTATATGCGCGGCCTGCTCGGGGCGCGGCTCGTGCAGGGCAGCGCGGATGAAGTCTGGGATGCGCCTGAAGCGAGGCCTCCTGTCGAGCCAGTGGGCGGCGTCGCGCTGCACGAGGATTACGTTGAAGTGGGCGGCCTGACGCTTCCTCGCCGCAAGCAATGAAGTCTCGACCCTGGCTGCGCCAGACGCTTTTCCAACTGGCCGGGTTCGCGCTGCTGGTTGCGCTGTGCACCCGTCTTCCGCTGGATTCGTTGAGCGCGGCGCTGGCCCACACCGGGCCGGGGACGGTGGTCGTCTGCCTGCTGGCCACGGTATTTATCGTGACCGAGATGATCGCGATGTCCATTTTGCTGGAAGGGCGCGTGCCGCCGCTGGTTCTGTTTCATGCGGAGACGGTGGCGGACGCCATCGCGCGTCTCGTGCCGGCCGCCGGACTGGCCGGGGATCCCTACCGCGCCGCGCGCTATGCGCCATACGTGGGCGCGGATTTTGCCGGACGGGCGGCTGTGGACTATCGGCTCATCCACATGATCGCGGGATTGTTTTTTACGGTGGTTACCATGGGCGTATCGCTGGTGATCGCGCCGGTGCCGCCGGCCTGGCAGGCCACGTTCTGGGCGGTGATGGCGGTGTCGGCGGTCCTTTCGGCGCTGCTTGCGGGGGTGGCGCTGTCCGCGCTCCCGGCTCGGCTCACGGCCGTGCTGCTGAAACGATTCAACATTCCAGCGGACGCCACGGCCATGCTGCCCCGCGGCGAATTCGTCCGCGCGCTGATCGCGAAGGAATTGTCGCTGGCCTTTCAGTTGGTGGAAATGTACGCGATTTTCGTGGTGCTGGGAATTCCGCCCAGCTGGGCGGGCGTGTTTCTCACGGCGGCCATGATCGCGGCCAGCGCGACGGTATTTTTCATGATGCCGCAGGGGCTTGGGGTAAATGAGGCAGGGGTGTCCGCCGCGTTCGCCATGCTGGGCATTCCGCCCGCGGAAGGCGTGGCGTTCGGCCTCATCCGCCGCGCCCGCATCATCGTTTGGACTCTGCTGGGCGTGGCTCTACACCTGATCTGGACGCGGCGGCCGGAGGCAGCGGAGGGCAACGCGGCGGCAGCGAAGCCGACCTTCCTCGGTCAATGAGACCGCTGCGCGGGAACCGGTCCGGCATCCACCTGCACACCCGCGTGGAATGTGAGGCGCTGGCTGCTGTACGGCGAGATGCGGGCCCCTGGGGTCACGATCCCAACGAGGTTTAGAGGATCGGCCGCGGACAGTATCACCGCGTGCAATTCCGACGAGCGGCGCAGGGCGCGCAGGGCGTCCACCGCGTCGGGGAGCGCGAACTGCTCGCCAATGAAGCGATCCACGAAGCGGCCGCCGCGGATTTCTCCGCGGGCCTCCAGTGTCCGGAAATGGTGGAGCAGCGGGCGCCACTGGACGTCCAGGGTTTCGCGGGCCAGCAGGTCGCGGAAGACCACGCCATGGCGGGCCAGCAATTGCCGGGCGATGCGATCGAGCCGTTCGTCCTCGGCGACGGGCGTGGGCGGGCGCCACAATGACCAGCGGCCAGTGGGCAGGTGGCGTGCCGTCGGCGCCGGGAGGGCGCGCAGGCGTGGTCGTGGGCGGCTTTCGTTGCGGGACAGCAGGGCGCGCAGACCGGCCACGCCGTCCCCGCTTACCAGTCCACGGCTGACCAGCTCCCAGAGTGACCCTTCGCTGCAATCCAGATCGGCGAGAAAAGAGGCGCCCTGCGTCGCAAGCTGTGCGTGTGCCGCTTCCGCTTGCGCGGACAGTCCTTCGGTGTCGGGCGCCTCGCCCCGCAGCCACGGGAGATCGGCGCGCAGCGCGAAAGCCAGCGCCGTGCCCCGGGTCGGCGCGCTGGCGCGCGGGCGCAGGCGGCCCCAGGTGACGGTTCCCGACAGGCAGAGATATTCCAGATCCATCGGATCGTAATTCTGCACGCGGGCCGGTAAAATCGACTCTTCCCAGGCGGGAGCCGGTAATTCCAGCCCCTGCAATTGCCGGATGACGTAGAGCACTCCGTCGCGCCCGTGCAGACGCGTGCCCGGCGCGACGTGCTGCCAGTGCAGCAAGAATCGCATGAAATCAGCCGGCGTTACCGGCTCTATCTCGCGCCGCAGGCGGCCCAGCGTGAGCCGATGAATTCGGGCTAGAAGCCCGCGCTCGCACCACTCGACGTCGTCCTCGATCTCGCCGCGGAAATGTCCCTGCAGGATGACCCCGCTGGCTTCCAGGGCCGCCGTGCCAAGCCGTGCTTGATAGCGGGACAGGCCGGATTTCGCCGCCAGGACCCGCTCGGTTACCGGTCCGAGAATATCCATCCAGCCGCGGGCAATATTCTTGACGGCGTCCTCGTCGGGCGGCTCCATGGGCTGCAGCGGGACGCGGGCGTCAGGAAACGCGCCCTTCAACCAGTGCACGCGCTCGGCAGCCACCCAGCCGGTTCTGGGCGTGCCGTCCTCGAGTGTCCACGACGCCTCGGCGGCGCGTCCCGTCAACGCATGTAGATAAGGCAGCCACTGCTCCGGCGGGTCGGGCAATACTCCCACGCCCAACAGCACGTCATGCATTTCATTGGGATCGCGGGGCAGCGGCCACGCCTGCGCGCAGACCTCGTCGATGGCCTCCTGGCTGAGCCGCCCGATGCCGCCGGCGAGTCCTGAATCGGTGCGGCGCAGCGAGACGGCGCGGGCGCGACGCTCCTCCAAAGGGGCATCGTCGAGAAATGCGTAGGGATTTGCGTTGAGGATCTCGTGCGACATCGGCGACGGGGCGGACGTTTCCACGGCCACCGTGCGAATTTCCCCGGCTTGGAGGCGGCGCGCGATGTCGCGCATGCCGTCGAGATCCATCACTTCGTGCAGGCAATTTTGCAGCGTCTCGACGACCAGCGGGTGGTCGTTGGGTTCGATGGGCCCGCTGCGGTTGTCCTGGCACATGGTGGCGTCGGGAAATGCCGCGGCGAGCAGATCCTCTGCCTGCATGCGCTGGATTTGCAGGGGAACTTTCTTGCCCCGCTTGCTGCGCGGCACTGCCAGCGCGCGGGTGGCATTCCACCGCCAGCGCGTGCCGAACATCGGTGATTGCAGGGCAGCCTGGGTGAGATCCCCTTCGAGGGTTTCCGGGCGGACGTATCCGAACACGCTGGGCAGCGGAAATGAGTGCCGCTCGCCCAGGGAGATTACGATGCCGTCGTCAGTGGCGGCGGCCTGCAATTCAAAATCGAAGGTGACGCAAAAGCGCTTGCGGAGCGCCAATCCCCAGGCGCGGTTGATGCGGCCGCCGAAGGGTGCGTGCACCACCAGTTGCATTCCGCCTGCCTCGTCGAAAAAGCGCTCGGCCACCACGCAGTCGGTGGTGGGGACCACGCCCAACGCGGCCAGCGTCTCCTCGACGTAGGCGACTACCTGGTCGGCGGCGGCCTCTGGAATTTCCGCGCTCTGCTGAAGCCATTGGCGCGCGGTGCGCGGGCCCGCGGTCTCCAGTTTCAAGACGACTTCCTTCCGCAGATCGGAAACCGCTTCGGACAATTGCGGCGTGCGGGCCGGCGCCTCGCCGAGCCAGAAGGGGATGGTGGGGGGCGCGCCCTGCGCGTCCTCGACGAGCACGCGGCCGCTGCCCACCCGCGCGATGCGCCAGGAGCGGTTGCCCAGCAGGAAAATATCCCCGGCCATGCTCTCGATGGCAAAATCCTCGTTGACGCGGCCGACGATGGTTTCCGCCGGCAATTCGATGACGTCGTAATCCGCGGTGTCGGGAATCGCGCCGCCGTTGGTGATGGCCGCCATGCGGGCGCCGCGGCGGGGATACAGCACGCCGTTCACGCGGTCGCGATGCAGGTGCGCGCTGCGCCGACCGCGGGCGCTTGCCACGCCTTCGGTGAGCATGTCGAGTAGTCGGTCGAAATCCTCGCGGGGAAGCTCGCGGTAGGGCCAGGACGCCTTTGCCAGCGCGTACAGCGCGTCGTCGGGGAAACCGTTGGGGTCGTTTTCGCTGGCCACGGTGGCCACCATCTGCTGGGCGAGGACGTCCAGCGGCATGCGCGCGGCGGTGACGGTGTCGAGTTCGCCGGCCCGCACCGCGCGAACGGCGGCGGTGCACTGCATCAGGTCGTCGCGGGTCAGCGGGTACAGCACCCCGTGCGGGATCGCGCCCAGCCAGTGCCCGGAGCGTCCCACACGCTGCACAAGGGTGGCCAGCGCGCGCGGCGAGCCGACGTGGCACACGACGTCCACATGGCCGATGTCGATGCCCAGCTCCAGTGAGGCGGTGGCTACGACGACTTTGACCTCGCCGCGCTTCAATTTCTGCTCGGCCTTCTGGCGGCGTTCGCGGGACAGGCTGCCGTGGTGCGCGGCCACCGCGTCGTCGCCGAGGCGCTGGGCAAGCTGATGGGCCACGCGCTCCACGAGGCGGCGTGTGTTCACGAACACCAGGGTCGTGCGGTGGGTATTTACGCGGGTCACGATGCGGTCATATACCTCGTCCCATAACTCGTGGCTGGCGATGGGGCCCAGGTCCTGGTCTGGGACTTCAATTTCCAGGCGCATGCGGCGGCGGTGGCCCACGTCGACGATCTCGCACGCATCGCGGTGGGTGCCGATGAGGAGCCTCGCTACCTCCTGGATGGGTTTCTGAGTGGCCGACAGGCCGATGCGCTGAACCCGTCTTCCGCTGAGCAGATCGAGGCGCTCTAAAGAAAGCGCCAGATGCGCGCCGCGCTTGTCCCCGGCCACCGCGTGGATCTCGTCGACGATGACCGTCTCGACCCCGCGCAGGAATTCGCGGCTGCGCTCGGCGGTCATCATGATGTGCAGCGTCTCGGGCGTCGTGACCAGGATGTGCGGCGGGCGGCGAAGCATCGTCTGGCGTTCCGCCTGCGGCGTGTCCCCCGTGCGCACGGCCACGCGGATGTCAGCCATCGGGGCAAGAGCCCGGATCTCGGCGAGCGGCTGTTGCAGGTTGATCTGGATGTCGTTGCTGAGCGCTTTCAGAGGACTGGTATAGATAACGCGCGTGCCCTCTCCCAGCTTGCCGTTCGCGGCCTCGGCAACGAGACAGTTGATCGACCACAGAAAGGCGGCCAGCGTCTTGCCCGACCCGGTGGGCGCGGCGATCAGGGTATCCGAGCCCGCGGCAATGCGCGCCCACCCCTGTTCTTGCGCGGGACTGGGCGCGGCAAACCGAGAACGGAACCAGGCATCAACGAGTGGATGGAACTGCATCGGACCGGTGTACTTCGCGCTCCGATGCAGCCGGTTCCTCGCGGTGACAAATCGCTCCTCGCGGTGACAAATCGCTCCTCGCGGTGACAAATCGCTCCTCGCGGTGACAAATCGCTCCTCGCGGTGACAAATCGCTCCTCGCGGTGACAAATCGCTCCTGGTGGTGACAAATCG
>VGFD01000093.1 GCA_016868975.1 Armatimonadota bacterium
CCAGCGCGTGAAAAACCACGGTCTCAGGTTTATTGGATGCCGGGCGTCGGACTTGGCCTGACCGTGTGGCACGGAGTATTCGAGCGTCGCCTTGACCACTGGCTTCGCTGGTGTGATCGAGAGGGACAGCTTCTTCCAACCGGGCAAGAAGCCGCCGCACGCGAGCGGGAAGCCGCCGCTCGCGCGCGGGAAGCCGCCGCACGCGAGCGGGAGCGCGCCGATCGCTTAGAGGCACGCCTGCGCGAGCTCGGACATGGCGACTGACGCTCACCAGCGGAGACCGCGTCTCCTCATCAATGATTCATCCTCGGAAGTCCCATCGTGTGGCTCAACCGCGCGCGAAGACGAAGAGCCTGACACCGGCCCGCGGCCGCGCAGCATTCAATGCTGCGGGAGCGGAAAAAAGTAACATCGCGGCAACCCCCTGGCGGGCGGGATCCCTTATGCTGCATGCCATGAGCAGCATCGCGGTTCGTCTTCCTCAATTCGACGCCTCCGTCGCGGCGGCCGGTCCGAGCGGCGCCGGGACCCTCCCCACCCCGACTCGGGCCGCGGGCAACGGGGTGCGACACTGGGAGGCCGGCAGTCGGCCCGAGATCCAGGACCGTGGCGACATCTACGTGCTGCCCGAAGGGCAGGACGGCGTGCCGCGCCAGATCACCGTAGTCCCGCGCAAATGGTGGGGCGGCGGCGGCAAGCTCGAAGCCCTCGACGGGAGCGGCAATCCGCTCAAGATCAAGCGCTGGGCCAGCGACCTGATGGTCACCGACGCGAAGACGGGCGTCACCACCCGTCTCAACCCCGAGACCCTGGAAGTCACCGTCTCCAGCGAGCTGATCACCAGGACGCGGCCCATCATGAGCGGCAGCCGCGAGATCCGCGACTGCAAGTTGTCGGAGCGGCTCGCCCCCAACGGGGATATCTTCGTGCGCACCAACTATCACGGCGTGGAAGAGCGCATGGTGTACGGGATGGTTCGCGAGATGCCGCCCACCGAGACCATGGTGGTCGCGCTCGACGAGGACTATGAAGAAACCGTGATCCCCGCGGACGGCCCCACGGTCAGCCGCCAGATGCACCGCCAGCGGCACCAGGAACCCGTGGAGAAGGCGATTGTGTTGTCGCACGTGGACCAGAGCGGCGATCTGACCATCGACCGTCCGGGCGCCGACGACGAGATCTTCCACCTGTTCATCCCCCCGCACGCACTGCCCGGCGCGTAGCGTTGCCCCGCCATGGTACAATAGTCCGGCATGCTGATCGGACCCCATGTTCGCTCACAGTCAGCGGCGTCCACGCGCTCCCCGGGGCCGGGTCCCGCCGCTGACCCGCTCAATCACGAACTCGAAACCTACCAGCCCGGCGCCGCGCAACCCGCACGAGACGTGGGGGAAACCGCCCGCCAGATTGAGGAGGCGGTCGTGGTGGGCGCGGGTCCGGCCGGCCTCGCGGCCGCCATC
This sequence comes from Armatimonadota bacterium, assembly GCA_016868975.1. Lineage (GTDB taxonomy): Bacteria > Vulcanimicrobiota > Xenobia > RGZZ01 > RGZZ01 > VGFD01. The sequence continues at coordinate 1,461 of VGFD01000093.1, forward strand.
GTGCTGGCCCAGCGCGGCGTGAAAGTCACCGTCGTCGAGCTGCGCGACTATTTCTATCAGCGCCCACACCATCTCAACCTGCGCCAGCAAACCCTCGACACCTTCGCGGAGCTGGGCGTGCTCGACGACATCGCCCAACGCTCGGGTCCCCTGGAGCGCGAGGAGCTCACCCACCTGGGAGAGGTCAGAGAGCCCACCCAGCGTCCTCCGGACCCGAACCGGGTAACCTCCGACGCCTGGGAGATTCTCAACTCACCGTCCGTGATGCAGGCGCGCATTTCCGACGTCGAAAAAATGATGCACTACCACGCCGAGGAAATGGGCGTCAAGTTCAAATACCACGCGCACGCGATTCTCGATCAGCAGGAAGACGGCAATTTCGGGGTCCACGCCCAGGACGCCGAGGGGATTACCGACCTGGGCGTTCCGGATCTCGTGGTGGTGACCGACGGGGCCAACAGCACAACTCGCGAGCAGGTCGGGATCGGTTTCGAGGAACAGTCCGAGGGGCGCTGGTACCTGGGCGGCCACGTGAACCTTCCCATCGGCGCGGTCACCCGCAAGAGCATCCACGTCAACGAGGACGGCAGCACGCAGCGCCTCATGGCAACCGGACACGCGAGATATCCCTCCACCTGGATCTCGGTCGAGGCCAGCGGCTCCATGCTGGAAAGCACCCAGGAGGAGCGGGTGGCCCAGTTGTGCCGCGGCGCCTCGCTCATCATGGGCCAGGAAGTGCGGCCCGAGGATATCACCTGGGGCGCCGGCCTCGTGACGAAGGTTCAGGACCGCGTCATCGAGCGGGCCGCGGTCGGGGGAAACCTCATTTTCGGCGGGGATGCCGCCCGCACCGGCGACGTCTGGGAAAGCGGCGGGCTGAACCTCTCGCTTACCAGTGACGTCCGCAACCTCACACGGCTGGTGGAGGGCGTCAACTCTGGGCGCCGCTCCAAGGCGAACGCGCTGCACCAGTACTGCCTGCGCACCCGCTGGGCATCCCGCATGTGGCACGCGGCGTCCGCTCAGTCTGCTTCGTAAAACGCGCGGTACCAGTCCACGAAGCGAGCCAATCCCACCTCGATGGGGGTGGAGGGCGCAAAGCCGACGTCGCGCGCCAGGTCTTCGACGTCCGCGCAGGTGGAAAGCACGTCGCCGGGCTGCATTTCCAGCATGCGTTTCTCGGCTTCTTTGCCGATGCACGCTTCGAGAACCTCGATGAAATGCATCAGCGTGACCGGCTGATGGTTGCCGATATTATACACCCGGTACGGCGCGCTTGCGCTCCGCGAGGGGTCCGCGGCCGCCGGCTCGGGAGCCGGCGGCCGCTCCACAAGACGCACCATCCCCTCCACCACGTCGTCGACGTAGGTGAAGTCGCGCTGCATCTGTCCGTGGTTGTACACGTCGATGGGACGGCCTTCGAAAATGGCTTTGGTGAACGAAAAATAGGCCATGTCCGGACGGCCGTACGGGCCGTACACCGTGAAGAAGCGCAGGCCGGTTGTGGGCAGGCCGAACAGGTGGCTGTAGCTGTGCGCCATCAGCTCGTTGGATTTCTTGGTGGCCGCATACAGGCTGATGGGATGATCCACCGGCTGGCGCGCCGAAAACGGGCTGTTCGGGCTGTTGCCGTACACCGAGCTGGAGGACGCGTAGATCAAGTGGCCCACGTTGTGGTGGCGGCATGCCTCCAGGACGTTGGCAAAACCCACCAGGTTGGAGCGCACGTAGTCCTCGGGATGCTTGATGGAATGGCGCACGCCGGCCTGGGCGGCCAGGTGTGCCACGACCCGTGGCCGGACCTCCTCGAATATCCGCTCCAGGCCCCCGGCGATATCCGCTTCCACGAACCGAAACCCGGGAAATGCTTCGAGCAATTCCAGCCGCGCCCGCTTGAGGCGGACCTCGTAATATGCGTTCAGGTTGTCGAGCCCGACGACCGACAAGCCGTCGGCGAGCAGCCGCCGCGCGAAGTGGAATCCGACGAAGCCGGCCGCGCCGGTCACCAGAACCGTCATGGCACCACGCTGATTTTCAAACGACTACCGTCCAGCAAAACGTGGCCAGGTCGTGCATGCCGAGAGGGTCAGGCTGCGGAGCCTTCACCTTTTTTCCACGACGGCAAGAATGGAAACCCCGAAGGGCGGACGCAGCAGCGGCGCCAGCCGCACGTCAAAGGCGAACAGGCGGGTAAGAATCTCGTTCATCCACGGCGCGTTGAGCTGGTTTTCACTTTTGAGCCCGAAGCGAAAAACGCGCATCAACTGGCGCGCGAGAAAAATCGGTACGAACAGAATGAAATTGAAATAGTAGCAGTGCACGACGTGGAAGCCGGCGCTCTCCAAGAGTTTTCGAAAGCCGGACTGCGCGTAGCGGCGGAGATGGTGGGCGAGATCGTCCTGCAATCCCCATAATTCCCTGAACGCCGGCCCGCTGATCAGCGCCCGCCCGCCGGGCCGCAGCACGCGGCGAATCTCGCGCGCGGCGCGGTCGTCGTCCTCCACGTGCTCCAGGATATCGGTGGCCAGAACCAGATCCAGGGACGCGTCGGCGTAGGGCAGGTCGCAGACGTCCCCGTGGCGCACCGTCCCCAGGCCGCGCGCCGCGCACCAGGCGATGGCCTCCTGGCTGAAGTCCACGCCCTCCACGTTGGCAAAGCCCAGCTCGCGCAGCATGCGCAGGTTCGTGCCAGTGCTGGTCCCCACGTCGAGAACAGCGGCCCCCGGGGCCAGGTTCATCAGCCGAATCTCCGAGGAGAACAGCCGCCGCCGTCCCACAAACCACCAGTGGGTTTCCTCGACGCGCGCTTCAATGGCGTAGGCTTCGACGTTCACGTGGCCGAGCCCCTTGGCGAGGAGGTTGCGCGATCCCTCTTACCGCGTGACAGCACGTGCTCGAGGCTCAACGCGCTGAACAGGAACAGGCGGTGATCGGCGCCGCCCTGCCGGTGAGACTTCCAGCGGCGGGCGACGGCATCGGCGCGGATTTCAGGCACGTCCTCCAGCAGCGCCGGCGTCACGTGACACAGCCAGCTCGCCAGCGGGATGCCGAAGCCCTTTTTGCGGCGCTCCAATATCGACGCCGGGAGCAGCGGCGCCAGCGCCTTTTTCAGCAAGTATTTCGACTGGCCGTTGCGCAGCTTGAACACGTGCGGCAGGCGCTGGCAGAAGGCCACCACGTCGTTGTCCAGGAACACCGCGCGCGATTCCAGCGACACGCTCATCGCCGCGCGGTCCACTTTCATGAGAATATCGTCCTGCAAATAGAGGTTGGTGTAGAATTCCAGCGTGCGGTCCACCATGTCGTCCGCCTCGCTGTCTTCCCAGACCGCAAGCGCCTCCGCGTACAGGTCCTCGGGCTGGAGCGGCTGCTCGAAAACCTCGGCGAACACCTCCGGCTCCAATGGCCCGAGCCACACCGGATTCCACAGCCGCCGGGGATAGGTGAGCCCGGCCAGGGCGCGGCGCACCTTGAAGTCAAAGCTCATGTTGCGGCCGGAGCGCGGAAGGTGCTCGGCCACGCGCCGCAGCACGCCGTGCAGCGGTTTCGGCACCAGGCGCTCATACAGCGAAGCCGGGCCCAGCGCATTGAAGGGATCGTAGCCCGCGAAAAGCTCGTCCCCGCCGTCCCCGGAGAGCGCCACCGTCACGTGCCTTCGAGTAAACGCGCACAACTGCTGTGTCGGTAGTATCGACGCGTCGCCGAGCGGCTCGTCGAGATGTCCGAGCACGCCGTCCATTCGTCGCAGCATTACCTGGAGGTCCATCGTCTCCAGGTGATGCGCCGCCCCCACCTGCCGAGCCGCCTGCCGGGCGAACTCCGACTCGTCGTACGACGGCTCCGTGAAGCCGATGGTGAACGCCTCGAGGGTCTCCCCGGGGCGCGCGTCCCGGGCCAGCGCGAGCACGCCGCTCGAATCCACGCCGCCGCTCAGGAAGACGCCCAGCGGCACGTCGCTCATCAGGCGCCGATTTACCGCGGCGCCCAGCAGGTGGCGCAGCTCTTCGGCCAGGTTCTCCTCCCCGGCCCGCAACATCGCGGGCTCCGGCCGCACCCTGAATTTCCAGTAGCGCTCAACGCGCAGCGCGCCGCTTGCGCAATCAAAGGTGAGGTGGCAGCCGCCCGGCAGCTTGCGGGCATCGCGATACAGCGCGTTCGGCGCGGGAATGTACCCGTACGCAAAATATTTCTGCAGGGAGCGGACCTCCGGCGCGCAGTGCAATCCGCCGTGCGCCGAAATGGCCGTCAATTCGGACGCGAAGGCAAAGATATCGCCTTGCCGCATATAGAACAGCGGCTTTTCGCCAAACCGATCACGCGCCAGAAACAGCTGCCGCCGCGGCCGATCGTAAATCGCGAACGCGAACATGCCGTTGAGCCGCTCCGCGAGACCGCTGCCCCACTCCAACCAGCCGTGGACCAGCACCTCGGTGTCCGAGTGATCGGTGCGAAAACGACGTCCCTTACCCTCGAGTTCCGCGCGCAATTCCAGATGGTTGTAAATCTCCCCGTTGTAGACCACGCCCACCGTCTGGTCGGCGTTCCACATGGGCTGGGCGCCGCCCTCGATGTCGAGAATCGCAAGCCGGCGGTGTCCCAGGAACACGCCGCGGTCTTCGTACAGGCCTTCTCCGTCCGGCCCGCGGTGGACCAGCGCATCCGTCATCCGACGGAGACTCGCCAGATCGCCCCCGCCGAAAAACCCGGCAATCCCACACACTAGCAGTTCAGGGTTTCGCGGATCAAATACACGCTCTTGTCTTGCGACTCGAAGTAGGTCCGCACGATCATCTCCGCCAGCAACCCCATCAGGATCGACGTGACCCCGGTGAGGAACAGCATCGCCGTCAACAGGGGGAGCGGCGTGATGATCATCGAGACGGCCTTGAAGAACTTCAAGTACAGCATCGTCACGAACGAAATCAGCGAGAGCATCAGCGAGAATGCGCCAAATCCGCCGAACACGTAAATCGGCTTGGTGAAGTGGCGGTCCAGGAACATCACGACCATGAGGTCCAGCACGACCTTGAGCGTGCGCTCCAGGCCATATTTCGATTGCCCGTGAACCCGCGGATGGTGGCGCACCGGCAGCTCGGTGACGCGCGCGCCCTGCCAGGTGGCGTAGATGGGGATGAAGCGGTGCATCTCACCATACAGCCGGACGCCTTTGATGACGTCGCGGCGGTACGCCTTCAGCGTGCAGCCGTAATCTCGCAGCCGCACGCGCGAAACCCGGGAGATCAGGCTGTTGGCGACGCGGCTGACCAGGGTGCGTTTCAGACGCACGTCCTTGCGGTCCTTGCGCCAGCCGGAAACCACGTCGTAGCCCTCGTCCAATTTGGCCACCAGGGCCGGAATGTCTTCTGGATCATTTTGCAGATCCGCGTCAATCGGAATAATGGTTTCGCCACGCGCGTGATCAATGCCGGCCATCATGGCCGCCGTCTGTCCGTAATTACGACGCAGGCGGATCACCTTGATCTCCGGACGGGCGGCCGCCGCGGCACGCAATTCCTGGGCGGTGTTGTCCTTGCTTCCGTCGTCCACCAGGATGATCTCAAATTTCCACGACTGCTTGTCGAGCACGGCCAGCAGCCGCTCGCAAAGCACCGGAACGTTTCCCTCCTCGTTGTATACTGGAACCAGAACGGAAACGTCGATGATTTCGCTGGCCGCCTTCTCGGCAACCGCTGCCTCGGTCTGGATCATGGCGCCCGGAGTTCGCCCCGGACCAGGGCTTCCCTTCCGGAAACCTCGAGAACGGCGGCCACCACGTCGTCTATGTCGGCTTCGGTCATCTTCGGATAGAGCGGCAGAGACACGGTCCGCGCATAATACCACTCCGCGTTGGGAAACGCCTCCGGCCGCAGCCCGAGACGCTCGCGATAAAAGGGGTGGCGGTGCAGCGGAATAAAATTGACGGTGGTTCCAATGTTGCGCTCGCGCAGCCCCTCGATGAACCCGTCCCGATCGCCTTCGACCAGGAGGGGATACAGGTGACGGGCGTGGCGCACCCGCGGATCCACGTAAGGGACGGTGAACCTGTCGGCGAACGCGGCGTCATACCGGCGCGCGTACGCTTCGCGGAGGCCAGTCCACGCTTCCAGCCGGGCCAGCTGGTGAATTCCCAAGGACGCTTCCAGGTCGGTCATGTTGTACTTGAAGCCGGCCTCGACGACCTCGTAAAACCACGACCCGGAGCCGCTGTAGCGCTTCCACGCGTCGCGGCTCATCCCGTGCAGGGACAGGCGCCGCGCCCGCTCCTCCAGCACCGGGTCGCTGGTGACCAGCATGCCGCCCTCGCCCGTGGTCATGTTTTTGATGGGATAGAACGAGAAGCACGCGGCCCGCGACGTTGACCCGACGGGTCGCCCGCGCCAGTGCGCGCCAATGGCGTGCGCGGCATCCTCAATCAGGACCGCCCCGTGCCGGTCGGCGATGGCTTGCAGGCGATCCAGGTCGCAGGGCTGGCCGGCAAAGTGCACCGCGATGATGGCGCGGGTGCGCGGTGTGATGGCCGCCTCGACGGCGTCGGGATCCATGTTGTAGGTGTCCGGCGTGATGTCCACCAGGATCGGCGTGGCGCCCACGTGCACCACCACGTTGGCCGTCGCGGCGAAGGTCATGGTGGGCAGGATGACCTCATCGCCGGGTCCCACGTCCAGCGCGGCCAGGGCCAGGTGCAGCGCCGCCGTGCACGAGGACACGCCAAGGGCGTGCGCCGCGCCCACATGGAGCGCCACTGCTTCCTCGAAGCGGCGCGTCTTGGGGCCGGTCGTGAGCCAGCCGGACTTCAGCGTGTCGACGACCTCGTCGATCTCCTCCTGGCCCAGCAGCGGCAGACAAAAAGGAAGGTATTCAGCGCGCATGGCCGGCCGGAATCGTGTCCCGATAGATGTATTTCACGTTGTAAAACACGTCGGCACGAAAGTCAATTCGTCGTGCCTGCTCCATCATCTCGCGGGCGCCCTCGCGCAGCGAAACCTCGGCGCGGAAGCCGAGGGCGTGAGCGATCTTGTCAAAGCTTGCCCGGTAGTCGCGCGCATCGGTCAAGGACGCGTACGTCTCGATCTCCGCCTCCGGGGCTTCCCGGCGCACCATCTCCGCAACCTCGCTGATGCAGTAGTTCTGGTCGTTGTCGCCCAGGTTGAAGATCTCCCGGTCCAGGGTATCGGCCGGGGCTTCGAGCGCCAGGAGATAGGCCCGCGCCGCGTCCCGCACGTGAATGAACGGCCGCCACTGTTCGCCGCCAAACACCTGCATGCGGCCCTCAACGCTGGCCCGCGCGGAGAACAGATTGACCGACAGATCGTACCGCATGCGGGCCGACTGGCCATAGAGCGTGGCCATGCGAAAAATGGCCGGAACCAGCGTCGGACTCGACTTGGCCAGCACGACCTGCTCCGACATGATGCGCGTCTGGGCATACAGGGAAATCGGGTTCAGCCAGGAGCCTTCATTCAACAACAAAACCGAATTTGCGCCGTACACGCTGCACGTCGAGGCAAACAGCAGGCGGCTTACCTTGTGCCAGTTGCACAACTCCACCAGGATCTTGGTGGCCTCGTAATTGACGCACAGCGTCTCGTCCTCGCTGAGGGCGCAGGCCGGATCGCCCACGATGGCGGCGAGGGCGATCACCGCGTCGCTGCCCTTGATCACCTTCACCATGTCGCGGATATTGCAGATATCGCCCTTCACCTGCGTCAAGCGCGGATGGCCGTCGCACCTGGCGAGTCCCTGCGCGCCGTAAGTGAAATTGTCGATCACCCGCACCTGCCAGCCGGACTCCAGCAGCAAGGGCACCAGGTGCGCGCCCAGGTAGCCGGCGCCGCCGGTCACCGTGACGACACCTTTACTCATCGCAGTTCAAGGCCTGATCGATGATGTACAATGGACGATTTTGCACCTCCGTGTAGACTCGCCCCAGGTAGGACCCGATGACTCCGAGCATGAGCATCTGGATGCCGCCCACGAAAAACACCGTGCAGGTCAAGGAGGTCCAGCCCTCCACCGCAGTGTTCAAGAATAACTTTCGTAAAATCAAGTAGAATCCATAGGTGAACGACAGGCTTGCCATGACGCAGCCGGTGTACGAGCACAGTTCCAACGGAAAATACGAGAAGGCCGTCATCGAATTAACCGCCAGCCGGATCATGCGCAACAGGCTGTATTTCGAGGCGCCCGCCCGACGCGCGTCAAGCTCGATCTCGATTTCCCCGCGCTTGAAGCCCACCCAGCCGAAAAGCCCGGTGACAAACCGCGAGTGCTCGCGACAGCGGTTGAAAGAGCGGACCACCTTACGGCGCATGATACGAAAGATGTTCGAGTCGATGTGGATGTTCTCGCGTATCGTGCGGCGCATGAGGCCGTTGAAAACGCGCGACGTCTGCCGCTTGAACCAGGATACCTGAACGGGCCGTCGAACGCCGGCCACGACGTCGTAGCCACCTTCTTCCAGCGCGGCCACGAAGCGCGGAATATCCTCCGGCCGATGCTGGAGATCGCCGTCCATCACGATCACGTACTCTCCGCGACAGTAATCGAGCCCGGCGCTGATAGCGATGTGGTGCCCGAAATTCCGCGAAAAGCCGAGGACGCGCAGGCAAGGATCGACGGCGGCCAGCGCGGCGAGACGCTCAAGGGAGGCATCTCGGCTGCCGTCGTCGACGATTACAATCTCGTACGAGCGCCCGATCCCCAGCAGCACCGAAGTGAGCCGCTCGTGCAGCTCCGCGATGAGCGCCTCCTCGTTGAAGACCGGCACCACCACGGAAATGGCCGGCGCAAGACGGCGCAGTCCCTCGTCGGGCTGCACGGTATCCATCGCGCGCGGATTGTCGGCTACGTCGTTGCGCATCAGGCCCCCCCGGATCGGCGTCCGGCCGCAAATCCTCCGCCCATTCGACCCGCCTTGGGGTATTCCTTTATGCGCACCGCGCGAGTCAGCGTGAGCCAGGAAATGAACCCGGCGCCGGTGGTGAGCAGAAACTGCAAGAGATGGATCATCACCGCCATGCCCATCGAGACGCTGGCGTCATAGCCCCACGGCTTCAGGACAGCCACCACGGCGAACTCAAACGTCCCCACCGCGCCCGGGCCGGCCGGGATCATGGTGCCGATGTTGCCGAACACGCAGACCGCCAGGGCGGCGTCCCAGGGAACAGCCACCGGAAAGGCGCGCATCGTCTGCCAGAAGGAGAGCGCGTCCAGCGTCCAGATTGCCAGAGACAGCCCGCTGATGCCGAGCAGCGTCATGTGGCTGCCCAGGGTGTGCAGGCCGCCCACGAAATCGTCCGCGCGGCGCAGCATGCGGCCGACGAAGCCTGCCACCGGCGGCGCGGAGGTGTCGCGGCGGCGTCCGCGGACTTCCCAGGCCACGAACAGCGCGATCAACATGAGGAGGAGGCACACGCCGAGCCACGCCACGCCCTCCAGGTGGGGGATGCGGCGGCCCACCACCGGCAGTGCGATAATCAGCAACGCCACCAGCGCCAGCGCGTCGAACGCGCGCTCCAGCACGATCGTCGCCAGCACGCGGCTTCGGCTCATGCCCATACGCTGGGCCATGTAGTGGGCCCGCAGCAGCTCGCCGGCCCGGGCCGGGAGGATGTTGTTGCCGGCGTAGCCGACCAGCATGACCCGCATGCTGTCGAGCCACGACGGGCGCTCCGTTTTCTGGAAGAAAAGCATCCAGCGAAATCCGCGGAGCACGTAGGCGACCGCCGTGATCATCGCCGCGAGGCCGATGGAGCCCAGGTTGACCCGGCGCAGGTTTCCGAAGAACGCGTCCCACGACAGGTTGTGCGCGGCGAGATACAGGAACGCGACGCTGATCAGCAGTCCCACGGGAAGCTGCCAGGGCGAGACTTTCAGCTCCTTGCCGGGCTCGATCATGCCGCCACCCGCCGCCCAAGGGCGTCCAGCACCTGCCGCGCGGCGCGCGCCCAGGTGAACTCGCGGGCGCGCTCCACGCCGCCGGGGCGCGGGGATTTCAGGGCCTGATCAAGCACCCGGCCCATGTCGTCGGGATCCTTGGGATCAAAATATGCGGCCACCTCGCCGCCCACCTCGGGGAGCGATCCCGCGCAGGCGGCGGCGACGGGCGCGCCGCACGCCATGGCCTCCAGAAGCGGAAGACCGAACCCCTCATAGAACGAGGGCATCACGAACAGCGCGCAGCCGCGGTACAACGAGACGAGGCGCGCGTCGTCGGTTTCCCCAAGATAGCGGACGCGGGCCGTGGAAGGGCCGTCACAGCCGGCAATCCACAGCTGGGCGGCATCGGTGACCCGCTCCCAGGCGAGCAGCAGGCCGTCAAGATTCTTGCGCGGGTCCTGGGCCCCGACAAACAGGACGAAACGCGTCCCATCCTCCTCGGAGGGCGCGGGACAAAACCGCGTCAGATCGACGCCTTCGGACACCACGTCGATGCGCTGGGGCGGAATCTGCAGGTGGTGCACGATGCGCTCGCGGGAAAACTCCGACACCGTCATAATGCGCCCTGCCGTCGACGCCGCCTTGCGGATCCGCTGCTGCGCCTTGCGGTTGTCGAGAAATCCCAAGGGTCGGCGGACCGGCCAGTCAAACGCCGCCATGTCGTGCAGCGTCAGCACGCATGCGCAGCGCGGCGTCACATCGATCCGATTCCAGGGAAACCAGCACGCGTCCAGGCTGTCGAGGGCACCATCGTTCCAGTTCGCGAAATGAAATTGCGCGGAAGGCCAGCGCGCGCGGAGCCACGCTTCGTCGTCCGCCCGAGAGAACAGGGTCAAACCCGTTTCCTTCAGCAGCTCGTCGAGCACCGAGGCGACGTAGCGGCCCATCCCGCGCCGATCGTGCGGCAGCCAGGTGACGTCGACGCCGAGCTTATCCACGCTGGCGGCGCCCTCGGGCCGGCTCCTGCCGCCGCCGGTTTCCCTGCACGCCGATGTTATTGAACGTGTGGCGGATTTCATCGGCGGACGGAGTATTTGCGCCGCTCACGTTCCAGGTCATCCAGAAATAGATCTGTGAGGGCAGCTTTACCCGCGCGGTATAGCGAATGCGCTGCAGCGGCTGCACCGACACTCCGTCGCGGCACAGCCAGGCCGGAGGACCGTTCTCGCGCCCGCGCTCCACCGATCCGCGAAACGTGTCCGGGAAGAACGGGTGCAGCCGGAACAAGCCAATGCGCTTCCAGAAAATGCAGCCCAGATCTCCGCGCTGCACAATTTCCAGATCGGCCGGCGACTGAAAGGAGATTTCCACGTCGGCCTGCCCCTCGCCGTCCACGAAATCCAACAGGGTGAGGGTCTGCTGCTCGGGCGCATAGAGAATCTCCCGCTGGTGCCAGACCATGCCAACGGCGGTCTTCCAGGCGCGGCGCCCGCCGCGGACCAGCGTGCGGCCGTCGTCGAGGCGAATGATGCCGCCCGGCTCGCTGGTTTCCGGCCCGGGAAGCATTGCCTCGGCGTCGCGCACGACCAGCACGTTGTGCGCCAACGGCGAATCGAAATAGCGTCCCCGCCGGGTATCCAGCGCCAGGGAGCCGGTGTCGGTGAAGATCCGCACGCCACCGATGGCCGCGGAAAAGTGCATGGCGTCGTCGTGAAACAGCGGATCGTCCGGCGAGGGCGGCGGATCGCGGGGCACGTGGCGCACGAGTCCCCAGAAATCCTTGTCGCCCCACCCCTGCCGCATGAGCACCAGGGCCGCCGCGCCGTACGCGCGCACCTCCTCGTCGTGCGCGCCGGAGCGGCCCA
>VGFD01000094.1 GCA_016868975.1 Armatimonadota bacterium
TGCATCACCAGGGACAGCGGCGTCATCAGGACCGCGACGCCCACCAGCACGCCGATGGGTACGAAGGCGGCGCAGGTGCCGCGGGCGGCGGCCCCATCCGCCAGGGCCAGCGCGCACAGCACGAGCGCCGCGGCCACCACGGTCTCCCAGAGACCCACGAACATGACGGACTCGTGCCCGCCGATCCACCATGCCCCGGGATCGAACCCGACCAGCAGCCCGGCCAGGACACCCGCCGCGTTCCCATACTGGACGCGCGCCGCGACGTACACCGAGAGCACAATGACCAGCCAGGCCACCAGCAAGGCCCACGCATAGGCGACGCCGAGGGGCGCGCCGGTGAGGTTGCGCACCGCGCTGACCAGCAGGTCGCCGCCGCAGTGATAGGTGAGGAAGGGCGGGCTGCCGGCGTACTCCGCGTCGGACCATCCCCAGAACCGTCCCTCGCGCAGCAGCGCCTCCGTCTCGAAGGCGCGGTACAGGTGCACGTTGTGGTCCTGGGACATGGGCCCGACGCCGGTCACCAGCGGCCAGTAGCCCGCCACGGTGGCGGCGACGAGCAGGAATACGGCGAGGAGGTTGCGCCACTGCATCAGCGGAGCGTTCGACGGGCCGTGCGAAAAGGCTTGTCGCAATGGCGCGCGCCTTGCTATAATTTGCTTCGTTCGTTGGAGCCAAGATGAAGCAATTGCCCTACGCCATGCCAGGACCCATGCCAGCCGCGCGCAAGAAGATGCCGACGGGCATTCCGCAGTTCTACCCGGTCACCATTCCGGTCAACAAGAACGAGACGCAAGCGCTGCTGGCCACGCTGTTCCTGGCGTTCATGGTGCACACGCTGTTGCTGTTCTCGGTCATTGTGTTTTTTCCGAAGGTGCGCGAGAGCGACTACACTTTCTTTGCGGAAGTGAAGCTGGTCCAGGCGACCGAGGTACAGCGCGTCGAGGTCGTGAAGCCGCCCGAGCCGCCGCCGCCTCCGCCTCAGCCGAAACAGGCGCCCCCTCCGCCCGTCCCGCAGCAGCCGAGGAACGTCCCGGTGGCGTCTCAGCCGGCCGGGCCGGCCCCCCCGCCAAAGGCGCCGGTGCGCACGGCGGCGGCCGTTCCGCGAGCCGGCGTGCCGGTGGTGGCCTCCAACAACGCGACCGGTCCGGCGATTCAGGTGGGCGCCGGCGGCGATCCAAAGGGCGTGCCCGGCGGGACGGGCACCGCCGTGGGCGGCACCGGCACCGGCGGCACCGGCACCGGCACGGGCAATGGCGCACCGCCTCCGCCCCAGGAGGACCCCTCCAAGTACGCCACCACGCCCTACCTGATCTGGCAGGATTCGCCGCCCATGTCGGACGGCACGCTGGCGCCGCAGATTCAGCAGTGGGGCCCGTACGAGGCGAACAAGTCCTACTACATCACCGGGGAAGCCACCGTATACCTGGTCGTCGACATCGGACCGGATGGCAAAGTGGTTTCAATGCGCGTCACGAATGTGGAATTAGGCCAGCCGGACAACGGGCAGCCGCCGGATCAACGAAAGGCTGAGGCGCAGCGCTACGTGGAGACCGTGCTGCGGCCCAGCACCTGGAGCCCTCCGACAAAGAACGGCCAGCCGGCTGCCTTTCATACGGACAACTACGCGGTGGGCATCTCGAAGATGTTGCGCGCGCAGGATCAGCCGGCCGCGGGCGCTCCGGCGCAGACCCAACCGGCCTCCAACGCAAATCCGCTGGGATACTGACCCGTCTGGAAACATCGCGTAAAAAAATCCCCTGGGATCTGATTTTTCTCATCGTCCTCATCGCGATGACCTGCGCCAGCAGCGTTCTCTGGCTGCAGCTCAACAGCGTGTTTCCCAACTCGGACACCGACAGCCACATCACGAAGAGCTGGGATTACTACCAGATCCTGCTCTCCAACGACGGCCTGTTCAGCAAAGTGCGGCGCTGGTACTTGTTCGGCACCACGTTTCCGCCGCTGCCCTACATCCTGTCCGCGGGCGCGTACTGGGTGAACGGCGGATTCGGCGTGCGCGCCTGGCTGACCGGCAGCGTGCTGATTTTCTGGCCGCTGATGATCGTCTACACCTACCGCGTCGGCGCGCTTCTGTGGAATCGGGAGGCGGGTCTGCTGGCCGCCACGCTCGTTTCCACCTCGCCGTTCGTGCTGCTCATCGGGCGCAAGTTCAAGCCAGAGGTGCCGCAGGCCGCGCTGGCCGTGATGTGCCTGTATTATCTATTCAAGTCCGATCGCTTTGCGCATCGCTGGCCGTCATGGATTTTTGGCGTCTGCATGGGGATGGCGCTGATGATCAAGTGGACCATGCCGGTCTATATCGGAGGCGCGCTGATTCACGTCGGCGCGCTCACGCTTGCCCGCTCGCGCCGCGAAGGTTGGCTTTGGATTCCCCTGATGCTTGTCTCCGGCGCGTTCACCGTGTACGCCATCGCCTACACCTGGCGCACCACGGAGATCAACGAGAAGACCGGCGAGGGGTTTGGCACCCTGCTGGCCTCGGCGGCGCTCGGCGCGGCGGCGATATTCATCGTGTGCGGCCTGCTCATCAAATTATTTCCGCAGGACGCGCCGGAGCCGTGGCTGCGCCTGTTGCAGTCAGTCGCGCTGGCCTGGGCCATCGCCGGTCCATGGTATATCACTCACATGCACACGCTGCAGGGGTATGTGCCGGACGTCAGCTACGTGGCCGGCACCACCGAAGGAGATCCGACGTCGGACACCCTTTCTGGCTGGTTGTTCTACCCACTCGCAATACGATATATTCAGTTCAGCGCGTTCTATTACATGTTCCTCATCGGGATGGCCTGGGGGATTATATGCGCGCTGCGCGGCGATGATCGCGCGATGCCGTTGGTGTTGACGGCCATCGTGTTCTACGCGATGTTCAGTGCCATCAACAACAAAGAGGCACGCTACGTCGTGCCGGTGATGCCGATTTTGGCGCTGCTCACGGTGTACTGGCTTCCCGCGCTGGGGCGCGGGAGGTGGCTGGTCACCGCCCCGCTGGTGGCGATCTGCTTCGTGCAGTTGTGGGGATGGTCGTTCGTTGGGCCGACCTACGAGCGGGTCAAGTTCCTCTACCTTTCCAGCGACTCGGTGGCGGCCAGCGCGATGTCGCTGCCCGGGCGGCCGGTGGACGGCGAGCCCATCGTCTGGCGACACCTGTGGGACAACGACGTGATCCCACTGCTGGGAGCGCGACCCCAGGAAGGCGGATGGGACGACACCACCTACAAGGAAGATCGCGGCCCGTGACGCGCGTCATCGTCATTCTGGCCAACGTGCTGCTGCTGCTCTGGTCGGTGAACGCGTGGCGCCGCGTGGACGGCGCGCCACCCGGCATGGCGGCCGTGCCGGGCGGCCCGTTCGCCTCGCGCGTCTTGAAGACGACGGTGGATTTACCGGCCTTTTACATCGATCGCGACGAGGTCAGCAACGCGGATTTCAGCGATTTCATCAGAGCCAGCGGATATCAGGCAAATCCGGCCTGGAAATCGTACGCACAAGCCAACGGGCCGGATCGTCCGGTGGTGGGGGTGACCTTCGCCGACGCGGAAGCGTTCGCCGCATTCTACGGAAAACGCCTGCCCGGCGCGGTGGAGTGGGAGCGCGCCTGCCTGGGCGACGAGGGGCGCGACTATCCCTGGGGCTCGAAATGGACGGCGGGCGACGCGAATATCGAGACGCTGGCCGTGGCGCCGTCCGGAAAATATCCCCGCGACAGGAGCCCGAGCGGCGCGCGGGACATGGCGGGCAACGTCTTCGAGTGGTCCGACTCGCGCACCGACGACGGCGAGGACTATCGCGCGGTAATGGGCAGCGCGTGGCTGTTCTGGCCGCGTCCCGGATACCTGCTGTTCGGGCTGAAGGTCGACACCTCCAGCCACGTCACCGGGTTCCGCTGCGCGTGGCCTCCCAGAGGGTGATTTCCCCGGCGTGCGGCCCCTGGTAGGGCACCTCGCGCAAGCCCGAGCGGGCGCACGCGCGGCGCACGTCCTCGCGGTACTCGGGAAAATCAAACACCAGCAGGCGGCCTCCCGGCGCAAGGGACGCCGCGATATTCTCCAGCAGCGGCTTCACCTTTTCGGTGACCAGCTTTTCGTTGCCCAGGTCCTTCTGCTCGACGATGCAGTGGTACACGTTGATGAACAAGACGCCGTCCAGTCTTCCCTTTGGGAGCAGCGGATCCAATGGCCGCGAGACGCGCGTCTCCACGTGATTAAGGCCCAGCGCGGCGGCCCGCCGCTGCACGTATTTCACGGCCTGGGCATCCACGTCCACCGCGTAGACCTTCCCCTGGGGGCCCACCAGCGAGGCCAGATGAAATACGTGGAATCCGGTGCAGCACCCGATGTCGGCCACCACGTCGCCCGGCTTCACCTCCAGGATGGACGCAAACATCTCGCGATCCTTGCGCAGAACCGGGTCGTTGTTGTTGTACAGCACGCCGCCCAGAACGAAGGCGATCCCGCTGGAGCGGTCGTAGGTCACCGGTCGATCGTCGCGCGCGGCGGCAGCGATCGGCGACGGGCGCGGCGCGGCCGCGAAAGTCCAGGCCGCAACCACGAGGTTGGCGACGGTGAGCGCGGCGAGCAAGCGGGTCATCATCATGGATATAGTTGGCAGCCCGCCTTGTCATGCCTCCCCGCGGGGATCCATATTGTGAGCGGGAGGACACGCCATGGACACGCTTGCGCCGCCGGAGGCCCGTTACGAGATCGTACAGCTGCTGCACCAGGGCGGCATGAGCTGCGTGTACCGCGCGCGCGACGTGCAGAGCGGGGACGCCGTGGTGCTCAAGGAAGCCTCCGCCGACGATCCCCTGGCCCTGGCCGCGCTCATTGCCGAGCGCGAGACCCTGGTGCGCCTCTCCCACCCGGGCGTCGTATCGTGCCGAGAGCTCTACTTCCGCGACCGGGCGGCCGTGCTGGTGCTCGACTACGTGCACGGCCAGACGCTGGCCGAGGTGCCTCGCGAGCGCATCACCGAAGCCGCGCTCGCCGACTGGGCACGGCAGATCGCCGGAATTCTCGCGTACCTGCACGGACAGGCGCCGCCGGTGATCTATCGGGATCTCAAGCCGGACCACCTGATCCTGCGGCCCGACGGGAAAGTGGTGCTGGTGGACTTCGGCATCGCGCGCGTGAAGAAGGGCGCGGCCCGTGACACCGTGCCGCTGGGCACGCCCGGGTTCTGTCCGCCGGAGCAATATCCCACGGCTGGCTCGGAAACCGACGAGCAGTCGGACATCTACGGACTTGGGGCCACGCTGTTCCACCTTGCGACCGGCAAGGACCCGGCCGCTTTCCGCTTCGATCTTCCGCCAGTTTCACGGGATGCCGGGAAATATTCCCAGCGCTTTTCGGACATTGTGGCGCGCTGCGTGGCGCCGCGACCGGAGGATCGTTTCCAGAGCGCGCGGGAATTGCTGGCGGCGCTCGACGGGGCGGACGAGCAGGTGCGGGATCGCGGGGCGGCGGCACGACTGCCTGTCCGTGAAGCGGCATTTCTAGCGCTTGGCGCGGCTGCCACCTTCCTCATCTGCGAAAAACTCGGCTGGCTCGCAGCCCCGGCCGCGGTGTTCTGGGGAATGATCGCAATCGCCGCGCTCACCGTGGAAAATCGCCGACACTTCCTGTGGATCCTGCCTTTGTCGCTGGGCGTATCCTGGTGCCTGGGCGGCGGGAACCTGGAAGCGCACCTGCGGCGCATCCCCCAGGACGTGCTGACGCCCTCGCTGGCCGCGGTTCCGCACAGTGTCCTCGCGCTTGCCGGACTCTTCTGCGGCGGGCTGGCCTGGTTTTACGGCCTGCGCGACTGGACCCGGGACCGCCGCATCGGAAGCGCCGTGCTGTACGGCGGCTTTTTCGCCACCCTGGTGAGCCTGTGCGTGTGGAACGTGATGGCGCGCGACACGGTGCGCGTGCCCATGGCCGGATTCGACGCGCACGTGCTGTGGCAGATTCCCGCGCCGAGCGGTACGGCGAAGCTTGGCTTCGGCACCGAGCGCCACAAGGCGGGGAACCTGCACTTGAAGGGCGCGGAGCGCATCGAAGCGGTCAACGCGGAGACCGGGACCCCCGTGTGGAGCCTCGCACTGGAGGGCCGCGAGCGCATCGGACAGGTCGCGGAGGGCGCGCTGTATCGCAGTCCCGGCGGGTTCACGGTGATCAACGAGGCGGACGGCAAGCCCGGGCGCACCTGGACGGTTCCCGGCCACGTCCGCTCGGCGTTCGAGGATGAGGCCGGCATGTACGCCATGGTCGACGACCGCTCGATATTGCATCTGGAGGACGGGCGGGTGGCCGCGCGCCTGGACGCCGACAGCCTCGCCTTCCTGGGGACGAGCAAGCACGGCCTGCTGCTCTGGCAGCCCGACGATCGCGTCGTGATGTGCGTGACGCCCGATCTCTCGAAGACGCTGTGGAAAGCGGCGCTGCCTGCCCGCGCGCACCCCGTGTACAACCAGTGGCAGGACGCGATTTTCGCGGTCGGGCGCGAGTCCGCCGCATGCCTGGAAGCCGCCAGCGGCGAGGTGCGCTTCAAGGTGGCGCTGGCGTTCGACGCGTCGGGGATGCGCAATCTGAAGGACCAGATGATGGTGACCGCGGGCACCGCCCTTGCCGCGCTCGATCAGCGGACCGGCGCCACGCTGTGGATGTCCCGCCCCCTGGGCGAGCAGGTCTGGGTACACGACAGCGAGGACGGATTCTACGTCGACAGCGGCCTGGGCAAGATGTTCCGGGTGAATCCCGAGGACGGCGAGGTCGCCTGGGAGCACTGGGGAGGCGGCCTGGCGGAGCACGTTCTTCCGCGCCTCGGGACCCGGTTTTCCCTGGTGAGGACGGTACGCGGCGCGGTGTTCTACGTCGACACCGCGGGCACCCGGGTGACCGCGCTCGACAGCGCGAGCGGCGCGCCCCTGTGGACCTTCGACGTGCCCGCGGGCTCGTGGGTGCGCGACATGACGTGGTCCAACGGCCGGCTCTACCTCCTGATGGATGGCGCATCGCCGCGCGTCGCCTGCTTCACGGTGACCATCCCCGAGCGGCGCTGAGCATTTTTGCTATAATACCGTCGTGCCGCAACTCACTTCCGCGCTCTGGATTCTGGCGCTCGTCGCGACGCTGCTCAACGTCGCAGCCACCGCCGCACGGCTCTCCTCGAAAACTCCGCCGGCCGCCGCCGCCAGCGCGCCGGACGCGCTCGCCCAATCGGCGCTGAAGCCGACCAGCGCCACGCTGGCTTACGTGATGAACAACAACAACGACGTCGTCACTCGGGCCAGCGCCACGGATTATTTAAAAATGATCGGGGTAGAGCCCGGCGACAGCGTGGCGGACATCGGGTGCGGCACTGGTTTCCACGTGCTGCGGGCTTCCGAGATGGTGGGCCCGAAAGGGATCGCATACGCGATCGACCTGGATCCGGAGGAAGTGCGCTACGTCGAGGGGCGCGCCGCCGTGCTGGGCCTGAAGAACGTGCGCGGCGTGGTGTCCGGCCCGGTGAGTATCCCGCTTCCCCCGGCCACGCTCGACAAGGCCTTGCTGGTCAACGTGCTGCACTGCATCATCACCGGTCCCACGGAAAATGATCCAAAAATCCGCGAGACCAGGGTCATCCCGTTCCTGAAAAGCATCCGCGCGGTGCTCAAGCCGGGCGCCTTGCTGCTGGTGTTCGATCAGGCGCCCAGCACCATGGCCAACGAGGGCGGCGTCAGCCAGTCGGTGGTGCGGAAAATATTTCCCGAGGCTGGCTTCACGCTGCACAGCGTGGAGGGCAATGACAGCGGCTACACCTATCTCTGGCGCGCGGGCGGCCAGGCGCAGCGAAATCCCACGCAGTAGCTGGCCTGTTTCGAGGGAAACGCGATCACGTGGTCCGCGCCCGCGATGTCCTTGAAGTACATCCAGCACCCGCCGCGCACCACGCGCTGCTTAGGATCTTCCGCCACGCTGCTGGACGTCCACTCCATCACGTTGCCGGCCAGGTCGAAGGCGCCGCACGGGCTCTTGTCCTGCGGGAAAGAGCCCACCGCCGCATCGCCGCGCGTGTTCACGTTGGCCGCGCCGTCGCGCCACTGCTTTCCCCAGGGATAGGGGCCGCCGTCCGCGCCGCGGGCCGCCTCCGTGGATTCCGCCGCGGTCGGCAGGCGCTTGCCCTTCCAGGTGGCGTACGCGGCGGCGTCGTTCCAGGTGACCCCCACGACCGGGCGCGTTTCGCGGCCGGGGATTGCGTAGAGGCGCCAGTTTCCCTCCGCCTTGTAGCCGGTGGCGTCCGCGAAGGCGTGAAAATCCGCGTTGCTGACCTCGCGCGCGTCCAGCCAGAAATCCTCGGCGACCCGAACCATTCCGGGCGGAAGGTCGCGCGGACCCCTCGCAAGGCTGGGCAGCGCCACCAGGATCACGTTCAAGGCGGCCACAAATACGATCGCCTGCCAGGACGGATTGCGTAGAAACGACATGTGCCGATCATAGCAAAAAAAGGCGTGCCCGCGGTCACCCGCAACGCCAGGATGTTCGCCGGCGAGGTGGGCCAGCGCTCTTAGTGGCGCGCGACACAAGTAGCTTCGCCTTACGGGACAACGACTGACCCGGGCGTGTCGCGCGACACGATCAAACCGATTTGGGGCTAAGTGGTCCGCGGCCCGGGGCTCCAATTCATGATCAGACTTGAGCCGCGGACCACTTAGCTTGAGATCGTTGCCAGCGGCGCCGCGAGGTCGACCATCTCGGTGAACATGGCCTCCAGGGTAGTTTCCGGAGTCCAGCCGTACGCCGCGGTCACCTCGCGATTGTCCATGAAAGTGACCGGCGGGTCGGCTTTCTTGGCCGGCTTGTGCAGCACGGGCACCTCATAGCCGAACGCGCGGTCGAGGATGGCTTTCGCCTCCAGCAGGGAAATGGCGCGCGTCTTGCCGCCGCCCACGTCGTTGACCTCGCAGCGGAAATCGGAATTTTCGATCTGGGCCGCGAACAGCCGGCACAGATCGCGGACGTGCAGCAGGTCGCGCACCTGCTTGCCGCCGTAGCCGATAAACGTGATCGGCTCGCGTTTCCAGTACGACATCACGAAATGGGAAGCCCATCCCTGTTCCGCGCAGCCGAACTGGCCGGGGCCGGTGATGGAGCCGATGCGGTTGATGACCGCGGGCACGCCGAACGCCCAGAAATACTCCTGGACCAGCGCGTCGGCAACCAGTTTCGAAATACCGTAGATCCCCTTTTCACCGCCGTCGGTGGAAAAGAGCCCGCGGCGGATTCCCTCGAAATCCTTCAGCTCGATGCGGGTTTCGCGGTCGAGCTGCTCGTAGCGCTCCAGCGGCTCGAGGTTGTACACCCGGTTGGTGGACACGTGCATCACGCGGGCCCCGTGGCGGCGCGCCCAGTTGAGCACGTTCAGGGTGGAGAACCCGTTGTTGCGGATGGGCAGCTCCGGGTGCTGGTAGCCCTTCTGGCCGGTGGTGACCATCTCCGCATGGCAGTTGATGATCAGATCTGCTCCGGGGAGCAGCGCAACGTCCTCTTCATTGCGAAAGTCGCAATAGAGGAAGTGGGGCTCAAAATCCGCGAGGTTGCGCTCGCTGCCGCGGCGGATCAGGTTGTCCGCGACCAGCACGTCGTGCCCCAGGCCGATGAGGTGGCGGGCGAGGTTCGACCCGATGAATCCCAGCCCGCCCGTGATAAGGATTTTCATGCGCGGACGAGGCGCTGCTCCGGCGCAAGCAGCGACTGACTCTCCTCGATCTGCCCGCGGTGTTTCACGAACCACTCGTGGACCCGCGCCAGTCCTTCGGGGATCTGTGTTTTCGGCTCGAAGCCCAGCATTTTGTGCGCCTTGCCGAAGTCGGCGGCTTTCTTGTCTGACTTGTCCCAGTCGCGCTTCGGCTTGTATTCCACGCCGGCCGCATTACCGGTGAGGGCGTTGATGCGGCTCGCGAGGTCGATCACTTCGGTCTGCACCGAGGTGCCCAGATTGAAAACCTCACCGGAAATGTTTGGCGTGAAGGCGCCCAGCGTGAGTCCTTGCACGAGATCCTCGACGAAAATGAAATCGCGGGTTTCGTGCCCGCTGCCGGTGATGGGGAGGGTCTGCCCGTGCATCGCCCACCAGATGAAATTCGGGATCACGTTGCGGTAGCGGCCCGGCACCTCGCCTGGCCCGTACGAGTTAAAGAAGCGGAACGCCACGGTGGGCATCCCGTAGTAGGCGTTGAACCAGTTGCAGTACATCTCGCCGGTCATCTTGCTGATCTGGTACGGCGTGTCGTGCAGCAGCGTGATCGGATACTCTTCCTTCAGGGGCAGTGGATTCTTCTTGTCGTACACCGAGCAGCCGGCCGAGGCGAACACGAAGCGCTCCAGCGCGCGGCTGCGGTGGGCGAACTCCAGCACGGCCAGCGTGCCGCGGATGTTCACCCGCAGATCCTCGAAAGGATGGTCCACCGAATTCTGGTTGGCGAAAAACGCGGCCAGGTGGAAGACGTGCGTGAAGCCGTCGCCCAGGCCGAGGTCGTGGACGTGGTCGATGTCGCCCTCGACGAATTTCACCTTCTCGTCGAGCAGCCAGCGGTAGCCGCTCGACAGGTTGTCGAGCGCCACGACTTCGTGGTCGCGCGCCAGGGTGTTGCACAGGTTGCTGCCGATCGCGCCGGCCCCGCCGGTTACCAGAATCTTGGCCATGATTGACTCCTTAATTCTTCGAGATTACCCGCACGACTTCAAAACACTCGGCCATTTTTTCGCCGATCTGGTAGCCGCGGATGTTGGCCCATGAGGATAGATATTCCATGTCGAGGTAGCCTCGCGTCGTGTATCCTACGCGCTTCGTGCGCTCCTCGAACGCGCGCTTCTGCGAGACGTAGCACTGCAGCGCGTTGTATTTCACTTCCAGGTGATGAGGCTCGATCACCGAGAAAAAGCGGGATTCGAACACGATGTCGTTGGAGGGAAACTCCCAGCCCAGTATGGTGCAGTGGCGCTTGAACACGCGCACCACCTCTTCGTGAACCTGCTTGTGGTCCTGGTTGGTGTCGAACGAGGAGTGGGTGAACACCATCTGGGGATTGAACTCGTTGCGAATTTTCTCCAGCTCGGTGAGGATGAAGTGCCGTTGCTCCTCAAACTCGCGGTGCTTGCAGGCTTTGAGCTTGAACAGACGGGAGTGGGTGGCGCCGATGGTCTTCATCGAGTTCCTCCACTCGCCCTCGATGTCGTCATTGGGAAATTCCAGGGGATCGTGCGCGGAAAACGTGCAACAAAACACTTCGCTGCCGGCCGCCAGGGCCTTGGAAAGCGTGGCCGAGCAGCCGATCTCGATGTCGTCGGCGTGGGCGCCGACGGCCAGGATTCGGGGCGGAAGTTGCATCAGGACTCCTCGGGCTTGCGGTACTTGACCACGCGAGCCGGGTTGCCGGCCACCACGGCGTGGGGAGGAACGTCTCTGGTGACGACCGAGCCGGCCCCGATCAGGGCGCCGGTGGATATCCGCAAGCCGCACAGGATGGTGCTGTTCGCGCCGATGGCCACGCCGTCTTCGACGAACGTCTCCACCATGGTCCACTCGCCGCGATTGGCTTCCGCGGCGTTGGGAAAGAGGTCGTTGGTGAAGACCGTCCCCGGCCCCACGAACACCTCGTTGCCGATGTGCACGCCCTGCGGGATGAAGCTGAACGCGCCGATGCGGCAGTCGCGCCCGATGGACGCGCCGCGCTGGATTTCGACCATGGCGGCGATGTTGCAGTTCTCGCCGATCTGGTCGGAGTAGATGTTCGACTTCTCGGGGTGCCAGACCTGATTCTTCACGGGATTGGGCATGATGGGTCCTCCAAAGACCTGCGCACGGTTCGTGGCGACCGGGCTGAATCCTCCCCGGAAGCCGCAGCGGCGCGGAGGAGTGGGGCTCCGCGGGGCGAATCCCCCCCTTTTCCCCGGAGGTCTGCTTGCTCAAGTCCGAGGCCCGCGTGGCCACCGATCCGCTCTGTCCCTGCTGCGGCGCGCGCCGCTGGCGGAGCGTGCACGCGGACATCGCGGGCTGCGCGGAGTGCGGCTACCAGCGGATGGAGCCCCTCCCGGCGGACGTCGTCGGGCTCTACGACGAGGGCTATTTCACCGGCCAGAAGTACCACGACTACCCCGCGGACAAGCGGCTCATCCAGGCGACTTTCGTGGACCGGCTGCGCGCCCTGCGCCGCTGGCTGAAGCAGCCGCCGGCCGACCTGGACCTGTACGAGGTGGGCAGCGCGTACGGCTACTTCCTGGAGGTGGCCGCGCCGCACTTCCGCTCGGTGCGGGGCATCGACGTGGCGGCGGTGGGCGCAACGGAGGGTCCGGGGGGCGCCGAAGGGGAGGTGGCCCGCGGGGATTTCCTGGAGGCGCCGCTGCCCGCGAGGAGCGTGGACGTGCTCTGCATGTGGGACACCATCGAGCACTTGCTGGACCCCTGGGCGACCGTGGCGAAGGCGTTCGAGGTGCTGCGGCCGGGCGGCGTCTTCGCGGCCACCACGGGCGACGTGGAGGCGGCGCTTCCCAGGCTGCAGGGCCGCAAGTGGCGCCTGTACGACCCGCCGTTCCACGTGCACTATTTCTCGCCGCACTCGCTGAGCACGCTGCTTTTCAACGCGGGCTTCCGTGTGCTGGGCCACGAGACTTGCCCCACGGTGCACAGCGTGGATCAGGTGGTGCACGGCCTGGCGACGCACGGCGGGGAGACCCCCGGCGTGCTGGGGCGCCTTTGCAGACGGCTGGATTTACCGGAGTTTGTACGGCAGCTCAACCTTCCCCTGGATTTACGGGATATCTTCATGATCGTCGCGGAGAAGCCATGACACAGCAAGCCAAAGTGGATTTCGACCAGTATGCCGAGAAATACGACGACCTGCTAGAGCAGAACGTCGCCTTCTTCGGGGAAGGCAACGAATATTTCGCCGAGTACAAGGTGCGCACCACGGCCGGACTGGTTGTCGGCCAGCCGAAGCGCATCCTGGAATACGGCTGTGGCACGGGGCGCAATCTCCCGTACTTCAAGGAACTCTTTCCGGAAGCCACGCTGGTGGGCTGCGACATTTCAGAGAAGAGCCTGGAGGTGGGACGCAAATTAGTGCCCGGCGCCACTTTCTTTACGCTGGGAAATCCGGCGGCCGAGCCAGCCACCGAGCCGTTCGACTTGATTTTTGTGGCCGGCGTGTTCCACCACGTG
>VGFD01000095.1 GCA_016868975.1 Armatimonadota bacterium
GTCCACCTTCACCACGTGGCGAGGTCAAGCAGCGGCTCGTATCCGCGCTGGCCCACGAAATCGTCAAGGGCAAGCTGGTAGCCGTGCTCTTTCAAACGGCGGCAAGCCTCTAGAATTTCCGGACGCGGCTCCACGCTCTCCAGGATTTCAATCACGCAGCGCTGCGGCGGAAGCGCGAAGGCCACCTCTTTGAGCAGGAGCGACTGGGGAAAATTGACCATCACCTTGCGCCGCTGGTCCACGCTGGGCAGCGCGATGGCGATGCCGTCGGCAATAATCTGCAGGGTGGCGGCCTCGGAATCGGTGACGACGGCGGTCTGCGCGGACGCGCTGTGCCGGAAGAGCAGCTCGTAGGCCCAGGTGTTCAGCTTGCGGTCAAAGACCGGCTGGCGCGCCACGTAGACGCTCTCGCCATGCCCGTTGGCGGGAAAGGCCTGACCAGCGATGGTCGCGCGCTCCTGGGGAAGACTCCCCGGGCCTCCCCGAGGGCATCCGGATGTTCAAAGGTCCCCGCGCCATCTCCTACGTACTGTCGGGCCGCCTCAGCACCAGGATGTTCTGGTGCACGATGTTGGGCACGAAGCAGGTCTTCACCGCGTAGGGCCGCAGCGGGCGCTGGGTGGCCTTGTTCCACCAGATGCGCAGCCCCTTGAACTGGAAGCCCACGCCGCGCAGGGTATCGGCCACCATCACGCCGAGCGGAACGAATTCCCCGCGCATGTAGCGGTCGCCCACCATGAGCACCAGGTAGCGGCCCGGCTTGAGCACGCGCCACGCCTGGCAGCCCAGCGACTCCATCCGCTCCAGGAAGGCGGGCAGATCGGCCGCGTTGGAGAAGTCGCGGGGATCGGTCGAGGAGTTCATCGCGAAGTTGGTCTCGTTCTTGAAGCCGGTCGCGCCGTGGTTGCAGCCGTAGGGCGGATCGGCGACGATGGCGTCCACGCTCTGATCAGGCAGCGTGGCCATCAGGTGCATGCAGTCGCCCACCAGCATGGGCGCGTTGAGGGGGGCGGCGTCCTTGCGCGGCCCCTCGTCGGAGGCAATCTCCCCGAGACGCACGATGCGGCCGTCCACGACGGCGAATTCCCGCTGAATCCGGTTGTAGACGTCCACCCACTGGGGATTTATCTCAAAGCCGAGGGCGCGCCGTCCGGCCAGCGCGGCGCCGAGCAGGGTGCCACCCACGCCGGCGAACGGATCGAGCACTTCCTCGCCCTGCTTGGTGAAAAATCGGATGATTTCCGCCATCACTTCCGGCGGCTTCATGGCTCCGTGCTGCTTGCGCAACTTGTGCGTGGCGTCGGCTGGATAGAACGTCTCGAAAATGGTGCTGGTCCAGAAGAGCCACTCGGCGCCGCTGAGGTCGTTAAGCCGGTTCTCCCGAGGCTCCGGCTGGTGACCCTCCTGTACAACTCTCAGCGCCAACGCGCGTTTCGCCACGCATGGTACTCCCTTGGGGAATTTCGCCGCCACCGCGATTTTCTCTGTAAGGGGGGCGAGGTTGGAATATTCTTCATTTTTGGGGAAAACCCTCCTGAGCGGCGCGCGAGACAAGCAGCTTCGCCTACAAAGGTCATCACCTGGCCCTGCATGTCGCGCGCCACGATTTGGGCTTAGTGGTCAGCGCCCGGGGCTCCAAATCGTGCCTCCGACTTGCGCCGCGGACCACTAGGGAGCCAGCTCGTAGTGGCCGAAGCCCGTGGGCGCGCCGTCGCCCACGCCCAGGTGCTGGCCCGCCACAAGGGCCGCGAACCACGGGTCGAGGTCGCCGCGCAGCCGCAGCGTCCCGCGTCCTTCTGGCGTGCGGCAGGGGCGGGGCGTCCAGGCCATCTCGTCCGCCACCTCCATCCCCGCGGCAGGCCCGCCCGAATCGCCCGAGTCGCCCGAATCGCCCGTCAGTGCGTACAGGCGGTCGACGAGCGCTTGCGGCAGCGCATCCGCGCCCGACATCCGCAGCGGCGTCGCGAAGCGCAGCGAGATCTCGCGCCGCCCGGCGAGGAGCGCTGCCCGCTCGCGCAGGTGCTCGGCCGCGAAGGGCACCACCCGAGACTTCGCCACGCCCTCTTTCACGAACCAGTACGAGGTCCACTTGCGGTCGCGCGGGTCCAGCACGTCCGCCTGCTCCAGAAGCACGCGGGCGCGCTCCGGCCCCAATCCCCGCCGCAGCAGCAGGGCGCAGCCGTCGAGGAAGCAGCGCACGTGCCCGATGGCATCCCCGACCAGAACGAGCCCTGCGGTCCAGGTCTCGCCCGCGAAGTACCAGTCGCGATCGTCTGTCGGCGGCAGCAAGACGAAGGGCAGCGGGCCCGGACCCCACGCGCACGATCCGCACGACGCCTCGCGCAGGGCGGGGATGAGCCCGCGGCGGAACAGCGGGCCCTTGTCACGCGGAAACGGCGCGCGGGTGGCCACTTTCATCTGCAGGCGGAAGCGCGCGAAGCGCAGCGCCTCCGGGAGAATCACGCCGTTACGCTGAGGGCGTCCGCGGCGCGGTTGAGACGGGCGACGCAGGTGTCGCGGCCGAGCACCACCATGCTCTCCATGAGGGGCGGCGTGGTGGTCTTTCCGGTGATGGCCACGCGGATGGCCATGAACGACTCCTTCGCGGCCCAGCCCAGCGCCTCGGACTCAGCGCGGACCAGCGCCTCCAGGTGCTCCTTGTCCCACTCGGTGGCCGCCAGCGCGGTCGCGAAGTGCTTCAGCGCCTTCGCGGTCGCCGCGGCGTCGCGCTTCTTGGGGACCAGCGCCGTGCCATCCCCATAGGACGGCTCGTTGAAGAAGTAGCCGGCGATCTCGTCAAAATCCTTGAGCGTGCGCATGCGCTCGATGAGCACGGGAAGAACGGCGTCCACCTTCTCCAGCCTGTGCTGGGTGAACGCCGAGAGCCGCCCGCGGACGCCCTCGACGGGCAGCGCGCGCAGGTACGTCCCGTTCAGCCAGGCCAGCTTCTCCAGGTCGAAGACCGGACCCGCCGGATTGATGCGGTCAAACGAGAACCCGTCCGAGAGTTCCTGGAAGCCGAACATCTCGCGGCCGTCCGGCATCGAATATCCCATCAGCCCCAGGAAGTTCAGCATGACCTCCGGCAGATATCCCTCGGCCTCGTACCACTTCAGCGAAACCGGGTTCTTGCGCTTGCTGATCTTGCTGCGATCGGCGTTGCGCAGCAGCGGCATGTGCGCGAAGCGGGGCGCCGGCCAGCCGAACGCCTCGTAGAGCAAAATGTGCTTGGGCGTGGAGTTGATCCACTCCTCGGCGCGGATCACGTGGGTGATCTCCATCAGGTGATCGTCCACCACGCTGGCCAGGTGATAGGTGGGGAAGCCGTCCGACTTGAGCAAAACCTGATCGTCGGGGATGGCGTTGGAGATCGCGATCTCGCCGCGGATGAGGTCGGTGAAGCGGGTCTCCCCCTCGAGCGGGATGGCCTGGCGGATGACGTGCGGCGTGCCCGCATCGAGCTGGCGCCAGACCTCCTCAGGCGAGAGGCCGCGGCAATGGCGATCGTAGCCCAGGCGGTCGTCGCCACGCTTCTTCTGCTCCTCGCGGAGGGCGTCGAGCCGCTCCTTCGTGCAGAAGCAGCGGTAGGCGCCGCCCTTCGCAAGAAGCTCCTCGACGTGCTTGCGGTAGATCTCGGTGCGCTCCGTCTGGCGATAGGGGGCGTGAGGCCCGCCCTTGTCGGGACCCTCGTCCCAGTGCAGGCCGAGCCAGGAAAGCGACTCGAAGATCTGCTTCTCGTACACGGGAGAGGAGCGCTCGCGGTCGGTGTCCTCGATGCGGAGGATGAAGGCGCCGCCGTTCTGGCGGGCAAACGCGAGATTGAACAGGCCGATGTAGGCGGTGCCCACGTGGGGCGCGCCGGTGGGGCTGGGGGCAATGCGGACGCGAACGCTCATCTTGATATCCTGGAAGGTGAAGTGGCGACCTGGATTCGTGAAGGCGGCGGCGCGGCCCTCTATGTGGTTGCGTTTCAGAAGCGCCTGTGGTAGTATCTTCAAGTCGCGGACGACGTTCGCGTTTAACAGACAGCCTCCACTGGGGATCGTCCCGTCGGAGGATGAGGAATTGGTCGAGGAGGCTTCCCGGCAACCCATCGTGTCGGAAATCGCCGCGATCCTTCGGCGTCTATGGGGACGCCTGTACGGCTCCGTGCACGAGTTCTTGCTGGACGATTGCCCGACACATGCCGCGGCCGTGTCCTACTACGCCGCGTCGTCCCTGTTTCCCGGCCTGCTGCTGATTCTCACGCTGATGGGTGCCTTCGTCAGCGATTCGGGGGTCCAAGAGCAGATCATGGGGCTGGTCAACTCGTACCTGCCCGTCCCGCGCCTCCAGGACTTCGTCGCGCAGAACCTGCACGCGACCCTCGAGCTGCGGGGACCCATGGGACTGTTCAGCGTGGTGGCCCTGTTGTGGGCCGCCAAGAACCTCGCCATGGGGTTGGAGCACGGGGTCAACGCCACCTGGGCGCTGCCCCGCCGCCGCACCACGTGGACGCTGTGGATCACCTCGGTCTTGATGACCGTGCTGCTCCTCGCGGCCCTCGCGGCGCAGTTTTTTGCGACGGCCGCCGCCAACGCGGTGCTGGCCTTCGAAGAATTCACGATATTTGGGCAGACCTACCACTTATGGAAGTTTGCCTTCTTGTCGAGCTTTATAGTGTGGATCATCTCTCCGCTGGCGCTGTTCGGCATCTTCTCGCTGCTTTACAAGATGCTGCCGACCATCACGGTGCCCTACTCGGCGGTCTGGCCGGGGGCGCTCTTCGCCACCGTGGCATGGAAGCTGGTGGAGCGCGGATTCATTCTCTACACGACGCACGTGGCCGCCGCCTCCGCGCTTTACGGGGCGGCGTCCATGGTGCTGGCGCTGTTGCTCTGGTTCTACCTGTCCGCGAGCATCTTCTTTCTCGGGGCAGAGTTCATCTTCGTGCTGTTGGTTGAGCGAGACGTGCTGGATCCCAAGCGCCGCCGGCTGTCGCTCCTGACAGAGCAGAAAGAGGTCTAGGATATGTTTGGCTCCAAGAGTCGCCGCAACACGGTCCGCTGGCGCAAGCGCGCCGCGGGCTCGGCCCTTCGTGGCCGCCGCCGCAGCCGTCGGGCTGGCAAATAGTCCGCGGCGGCCGGGCTGCTGAACGGCTGCCCGGCCGCGTCGGGTCCACGGCTGGGCCCAAGTCAAGCCGACGCTTGTCCGTGCAGTGGATAAGCGAGTTTCACCCGTTCCCTGGAGTAGCGGAGGAGCGGGCACATCGGAGCGCCAATATCAAGCGCACTTTTTGCTGGGGGTCCTCGCTTGATCGTGTCCGATCTGGAAAAGGAAGTCGACCACGAGCTTGAGCTTTTGAGCCGTGGGGCCGCCGAGATCATCTCGCGGGAAGACCTGCGCGCCAAGCTTCTCAAGAGCAAGAAGACCGGCAAGCCCCTCAAGATCAAGCTGGGGCTCGACCCGACCGCGCCCCACATCCACCTGGGCTTCGCCGTGGTGCTGCGCAAGCTGCGCCAGTTCCAGGACCTGGGGCACCACGTGGTCATGCTCATCGGGGATTTCACGGCACGCGTCGGGGACCCCAGCGGGGTGTCGGAGTCGCGCAAGATGCTGACCCCAGAGGAGATCGAGGCGAACGCGCGGACCTACCGCGAGCAGTTCTCCTTGATCCTCGATCCGGAGAAGACCATTGTCGACTTCAACTCCCGCTGGCTGGGCGCCATGTCGTTCGCGGACGTCATCGGGCTGGCCAGCAAGTACACCGTAGCCCGCATCATGGAGCGCGACGATTTCGAGAAGCGCTTCCGCGAGCACCGGCCCATCCACATGCACGAGATGCTCTACCCGCTGATGCAGGGCTACGATTCGGTCGCCCTGGAGAGCGACGTCGAGCTGGGCGGCACCGACCAGAAGTTCAACATCCTGGTGGGGCGCGAGCTGCAGCGCGAATACGGCCAGGAGCCCCAGGTCGTGTTCACCAATCCGATTCTGGTGGGCCTCGACGGGGTCCAGAAGATGTCGAAGAGCAAGAACAATTACGTCGGGATCACCGAGCCGCCGGAGACGATGTTCGGCAAGCTGATGCGGATGCCCGACGAAGTGATGAAGGACTACTACGTTCTTTGCACCAGCGTGCCGCTGCCGGAAATTGAAGAGATGTTCTCGGGCGGCGGGCACCCGATGGAGTTGAAGAAGCGCCTCGCACGGGAGATCATTACGATTTACCACGATGCCAACGCGGCGGTGGCCGGGCAGCGCAGCTTTGAGTCGGTGACCCAGGGAGGCCTGCCGGCGGATATCAAGGACGTATTTCTCTCACGCGCCGAAGACCTCGACGCGGAGGGGAAGATGCCGGTCCAGAAAATCGTGGTGAAGGCGGGGCTTGCGCCCAGCAACCGCGACGCCGCACGGCTCATCGAGCAGGGCGCCGTATCGCTCGATGGCGAGAAGCCGACCGACCCTCGCGCTCGCGTGGCCGTGGCCGACGGCGCGATTCTCCGCGTGGGAACGCGAAACTTCGTCCGCCTGCGTTTGGTGTAACCATGCTGAAACCGCTCGTCTACGTTGACGGCCACTTCCGCAACAACATCGACCTGGCCGACATCAGCGAATTCATCAAGGTCAAGGAGAACATGGTCTGGCTCGACGTGGAAAACCCCACGGCCGACGACATCGCGCTTCTCCACGAGGAATTCGAATTCCACCACTTAAGCTTGGAAGACGCCGTCCACCAGCAGCAGCGGCCCAAGATCGACGAGTACGGCGCCTATTTCTTCCTGGTCGCGCATGCCCTCACCTACAACCCCGAAGAGCTCGAGATGCGCTGGCAGGAAGTCGACCTCTTCGTGGGCCGTAACTACGTGGTGACCGTCCACATGGAGCCGGTGGCGGCGCTGAAGACCAGCCTGGAGCGCGCCGAGAAGCATCCGCAGATGCTCACCGAGGGCGTGGGCTTTCTCGTCTACTCCATCATGGACGCCATCATCGACGAGTACATGCCCATCCTGGAAGTTATCGACGACCAGGTGGATGACATCGAAGAGGGCATCTTCCACGAGTTCCGTGAGAGTGCCATCGAGGACATCTTCAAGCTCAAGCGCGAGCTGCTCAAGATTCGGCGCACCGCGGCCCACCTGCGTGACGTGTTCAACGTGTTGTGCCGCCGCGACAACCCGCTGTTTACCGCGAATCAACTCGTCTACTTCCAGGACATCTACGATCACCTGTACCGGGTCACCGACTCGGTGGACATTTACCGCGAAGTGCTGAGCGGCGCCCTGGAAGCCTACCTGTCCATCAACGCGAACAACCTGAACAACATCATGAAAGTCTTCGGCGGCTGGTCGATCATCTTGATGTCTGGCGCGCTGATCGCCGGGATCTATGGGATGAACTTCGAGTTCATGCCGGAGCTGAAAATGAAGTTCGGATACCCGGGCGCGCTGGTCGCGATGTTGATCGTGGGGTTGATCGAGCTGGCCATCTTCAAGAAGAAGAAATGGCTCTAGTTTTAGTGACCTTCTTTGCGGGACCGCATGATCTCGATGACGGCCGGCAGAATCGAAATAAAGATGATGGCCAGCACCACCAGCGAGAAGTTCTTCTTGACGATGGGCAGGGCCCCGAAGAAAAAACCGGCGAACATGCAGATGCAGAGCCAGAGCAGGCAGCCCGCGACCGAGAAAGCCAGAAAGCGCGGGTAAGGCATGGCGCCGATGCCCGCCACGAAGGGCATGAAGGTGCGCACGATGGGCACGAAGCGGGCCATGATCACGGCCTTGGGCCCGTATCTCTCGAAGAACGCGTGGGTGCGATCGAGATGCTTTTTATTGAAGAGCTTCACGTCGTCCCGGGAGAAGATCTTGGGGCCCACCGTGCGTCCCAGCCAGTAGTTGGTGTTGTCGCCCAGGAAGACGGCGGCAAGCAACAACGGGAAGAGGTACTCCAGGCGCAGGACCTCGCTGCTGGCGGACAGCGTCCCGACCGCGAACAAGAGGGAATCGCCGGGCAGGAACGGTGTCACCACCAGCCCGGTCTCTGCGAACACGATCGCGAAGAGGATGCCATACGTCCAATACTGATACTGGGCCACGATCTCGACCAGGTGCTTGTCGAGGTGCAGAAACATGTCCACGAAGGTGTGCAGCAGATCCATGAACGTTTATTCACCACCGCTTGACAGAGTCCTTCGCGAGGCCTATAATGAACGCGACAAGTTCGTGTCATATCGACACTAACTAAGCAGGAGCCGAATGAAGCGCGAGCGTTACGACCCCGGCAAGTACGAGAAGCCCTCGGTCACCGTGGACCTGGTGATTCTCACTCTCGGGGACCGCGACCTGAAGGTGCTGCTCATCAAGCGCAAGGTGGCCCCCTACGTGGGCCGCTGGGCGCTGCCGGGCGGCTTCGTCGGCATGAAGGAGACGCTGGAGGCGGCCGCCCGCCGCGAGCTGGAGGAGGAGGCCGGCGTTCGCGACGTCTACCTCGAGCAGCTTTACACTTTCGGCGATCCCAAGCGCGACCCGCGCATGCGGGTCATTACCGTGGCCTACTACGCGCTCATCCCCTCCGACGAGCTGGAGATCAAGGCCAGCACCGACGCCAGCGACGTCCGCTGGTACTCGGTGTACGACCGTCCGCGGCTTGCGTTCGACCACGACAAGATCGTAGACTACGCGCTCGATAGAATCCGCAACAAGATCATGTACGTGCCGATCGCCTTCCAACTGCTGCCCGACAAGTTTACCCTGACGGAGCTGCAGCAGGTGTACGAGGTCATCCTCAACACGCCGCTCGACAAGCGCAACTTTCGCAAAAAAATCCTCTCTTCGGGCCTGCTCAAGGAGACCCGCGAAATCCGCCAGGAGGGGCGCCATCGTCCTGCTGCCCTCTATAAGTTCGTGCCGGCGGAAAGCGGAGGCTGAGCAAAAATCGCGCCTAGAGGCATGGCCGACAGCTAAAGGAGAATATTCCATGTCTACGACCGTAACCCAGATCGCAAAAGTCAACGACAAAATCGAAGCGAGCCGCTCCTTTCTGGAGTACCTCGTCCGCTGGCAGGACGCGCTGGGCCCCATCGGGATGCGCGCCGTCGTGGCGGACGCCGGAGGCGCCGAGAACGTCGCCGTCATCACCGTCGACGTGATCAAGGGGTTCGCCGAGAAAGGCGCGCTGGCCGGCCCGCGGGTCGCCGCCATCGTGTCGCCCATCCGCCGCCTGCTGGAAGACGCGCACGCGGCCGGCGTCCGCAGCTTCGTGTTCATGCAGGACACGCATCCCGCCGACAGCCCGGAGTTTGAGAGCTGGCCGGCGCACTGCGTGGAGGGCACCGAGGAAGCGGAAATGGTGGGCGAGCTGGCGTCGCTTCCCTTTGCGGAAGCGTTCACCGTGTTCCCCAAGACCTCCGTTGACAGCGCCCAGGGAACCGCGCTGGGCGCCTGGCTGGACGCCCGTCCCAACCTCCGAGCGATCATCGTGGTGGGCGACTGCACCGACATCTGCGTGTTCCAGCTCGCCATGCACCTGAAAGTGCGGCACAACGTGGGGCGTCACGGCTACCGCGTCATCGTGCCCGCCGACAGCGTGGACACCTACGACCTGCCGGTGCCGGTGGCCGAAGAGGTGGGCGCCATGGCGCACGACGGCGACTTGCTGCACCGCGTGTTCCTGCACCAGATGGCGCTCAACGGAATTCAGGTCGTGCGCGCCATCGACACATAGAGCTGTCCGCTCTCAGGCCGCCCTACTCGGGCGGCCTTTTTTTATTTTGTGTTAAAAGTACACTATTGACAGCGTGCTGGAACGGAGTTACTATTTGGGCACAGATAGTGTATCTTGAACACTTAAAGGAGCCGGTAAAGATGAACCAGTCGCTTCTCGACGTCGAAACCCAGCTCAGCCAGCCGGCGCTGGTGCCCGGGACCAATCCCCAGGTGGTGTACGCCCTGGTCCGCATCAAGCCCGGGGGCGGGGCCGGCCCGGAGCGCTTGCCGCTCGACATCCGCTTCGTCCTGGATCGCAGCGGATCGATGTCTGCGGCGGCCGGCAAGGGCACCCGCCGCTCGCGCATCCACCTCGTGCGCGAGGCGACCTGCGCGGCCATCCAGCAGATGGAGCCCGGCGACCAGCTCGCCGTGTACAGCTTCGACGATCACAACCAGACGGACGTGACGCCGCGCGTGCTGCGCTCGACAAACGACGTCGCGGAGTCCGTGCGGCGCGTGAAGCGCATC
This sequence comes from Armatimonadota bacterium, assembly GCA_016868975.1. GTDB lineage: Bacteria > Vulcanimicrobiota > Xenobia > RGZZ01 > RGZZ01 > VGFD01. The sequence goes on from VGFD01000095.1 coordinate 10,218, forward strand.
ACTTGCGGCGGGGGCACGCACCTGTCGGAGAGCCTGAAGCTCGCCGTGCGGGTGAATTCTAACGACCCCGCCTGCCTCAAGCGGGTGATCGTGTTCACCGACGGCGAGGTGAATATTCCCAGCCAGAACTCAGAGGAGCGCGGCTGCAAGAAGCTCGCCGCCGAAGCCGCCAATCGCGGCGTGCCGCTGCTGCTGCTGGGCACCGGCGTCGATTATCACGAAGGATTTCTTGAAGCGCTGGCGGCCGCCTCCGGCGGGCGCATGGAGCACGTCCACGACGCGCAGCGGGTGCTGCAGGTTTTCGCCGAGGAAATCCGCACAATGGCCGACGTGGCGGTGACGAATCTGGAGGTTTCGGTATCCTGCGCAAGCGGCGCGCGGCTGGCCGGCGTGTCGCGCGTGGTGCCGGATATCCATCCCTACCAGGCCAGCCATCCGAATTATTTCGCCACCTTTCTCGGCGACCTGGACCGCGCGCGCGGACAAGCGCTGCTCCTCACGCTGGAAATTCCCGCGGCGTCCGGCGCCGAAGTGGATCTGGCCGCGCTGGAGTTTACCTTCGACGTGCCCACGCGAGGCATGCGGGGCGTGAAGGCGCGCGCCGCCGTGCGCCTGCCGGTGGATGCGTCGGCCGCGATGGCACGCAACCAGGACGTCATCGCCACGGTGCGCGTGGACGGAGCGACGCGCCTGCAGACGCTGGCGTTGCAGCAGGCGGCGGGCGGCGACCTGGCCACCGCGGCCGGCAACCTCGACCGCGTGGCCACGCTGTATGGGAGCGCCGGGCTGCAGGATCTCGCCGCGCAGACCCGCGTGCTGACCAACCAGATTCGCACCGGCGCCGCCTCCCAGGACGTGCTGGAGACGCGGCGGACCCTCACCACGGCTGCGCGGAAGGCGGTCACCACGCGCATGCTTGGAACGAAGCCCGGGGGCGGTGCAGGCGGCGGATCCGTGGCCGACCCGCACCGCCCCTCGGAGGGCGATGACCTTGCGAAGGGAGCGTAGCTGCAATGAACTGTCCGACTTGCAATCACGACAACTTGCTGGGCGCGGTATTTTGTGCCGGGTGCCTGATGCCGCTGGAGACGTCCTTTCCGGTGGCGGCCCCGGCTCCGGTGAATATCCCGCCGCCCGTGCAGGCGCCGCGCGCGCTGGGCTCCCCCGCCGCGCCGCATCCCCGGCTGGTGCTGCTCGACAACGCGCAGCCCACCGGTCAGGTGGTGGTGCTGCCGGCCGGGCCCTACGCATCCCCGCTGCTGCTCGGTCGCAACGACCTGGCCGGCGGCGTGGTGGTGGACGTCGACCTCACCCGCTACGGGGGCACCGACCGCAAGGTGTCGCGCCGGCACGCACGAGTAACGGCCGGCGCCGATGGTCGCTACTCCATCGAGGACTGGGAAAGCGCGCACGGCACCTGGGTCAACAAGCGGAAGCTCGCGCGCGGCGTGCCGACGGCGCTGGCAGTCGGAGATGAAGTGCGGCTCGCCGAGATGGTGGCCCGCTTCGAGATTGCATAGGAGGTTGTGAAATGTCAATTTATCGGGGAATTCGCAAGCGCTGGATTGAAGGCGACTACGCGGGCTCGTATCGGCCCGGGGAGGACGCCGTGGAAGTGCGGTCGGGATTTTTCCGCCGCTACCTGGGACGCGATCACGTTCGCGTGCCCAACGTGGGATTTCGCGCGGACGGCGTCGCGCGGCCGCTGATTATCGCGACCGACGTGCTGGCCGGAATTCTGGATGGAAACGGGCAGCAGGTGGCCGGCCAGAGCGACGGCCTGTACTACGCCAACGTGGCCAACGCCGAAGCCACGCTCGGAACGCTCTCCCTGCTGCTGGAGCGGGTGCGGGAGGACGACCTGCTGGCCGTGTTTCCCGGCGACCAGCACGAGAATACTTCCTATTTTGATCTGAATGCGATGACCACCACGATTCTCGATCCGGACCTGGGGAAATTGTCCCCCGGCGAGCGGCGGATCGTGGAGCAGCGGTTCTCGGCGTGGATCGGCAAGCGGCTTCCCCTGGGCATCTGGAAGGAGATTTTTCTCCACCAGACGCCGGAGAATCCGGGGGCCGCGCTCATCGGCAAGGAAGCGCGCAATTTCGTGCCGCACTGCACCGAGGGTATCGTGGAGTACGTCCCCGACGTGCTGCGGTTGTTCGAGGCGCAGCGGCGTGACATCGACGCGCAGATGGCCGCCGGCGCGCTGGTGCCGCTGGCGCGCTGGCTGCCGGTTCCCAAGGACGGCCTTACCGTGGACATGCCGGGCGACGCGCGCGGCATGGGCGGAAACAAGCTGGACGACCTGCTGGGGGCCGCGTTCACCGGCGGGTATTTCCAGGGCGACGACCACCGCCATCAGAAGCGGGCCATCGTGGCCGGCGCCTGCTACGAATATTCGGTGCGCCTGCTCATCGAGCACCTGGTGGATGCCGACATCCAGGTCGTGTGCATGCTCAGCTGCGTCAAGGGCCTCGACTTCTTCTCCTCCAAATTGCACACCGCGCATTATTTGAAGGAACTGTACGGGCGCAAGCTGGTGTTCACCTACGACTGGCTGGAGCCGCTGCTGGGCCCCCGGCCGGCCGGCTGGGACGCGGCCGTGCAGCGCGTGATGCAGCACGACCGCGCGCAGCACGACCTGTTCTGGAAGGACTACACCGCGCAGATGGCGCGCGGCACGACGGCCTCCGGCGCGGAGATCGTTTGCGCCGGGCAGTCGGCGCTGCAGGCCCTGCGGGTGGCGTAGGGTCTGGTCAAGATGCCGCTGGCCGATCTGCGGTAAATACCTCATCTTAGGAGGCGAGAGCCATGCCAGTGACCGAGCTGTTCAACGTTGCGACCTGGAATTTCGTCCTCGGCGAGCGGGACGTGGAGGACGCGCTCCGCGATCCGACCGTCCGCGCGCTCATCGTGCGCG
>VGFD01000096.1 GCA_016868975.1 Armatimonadota bacterium
CACGCCCAGAAACATGTCGCAGCTGCGCTGATACATTTGCAGCGAAAGCCGGCCGTCTGCCACAAAGCACTGAAAAAATGCGTGGCAGGGCGGCAGCGCCATTTCGTCGAGCTCTCCGGGATTCCATGCGGTGACGATATGGCGGCGGTCGTAAGGCGCCCTGCGCAAGCCCTCGATCAAGCGCGCGATCTGGTCCACCTCGCTGCCGTCGGGACGGCGCCAGTGGCGCCATTGCACGCCGTAAACTCGTCCCACGTCCCCGTCAAATTCCGCTTTCGGCTTCCAGTAGTCGGCCCCGGCGTTGTCATCCCAGATGCGGCTGCCCAGCGCGCGCAATTCCTTCACGTCGCGGCTGCCGCGCAAAAACCAGAGCAGCTCGGCCACAACCGACTTGAAGGCGAGCTTCTTGGTGGTGACCGCGGGAAATCCCGTCGTCAGATCAAATCGCATCCGCAGCCCGAACGTCGCGCGCGTGTCGACGCCAGTGCGATTGGGTCGGTCGCTCCCGTTCTCCAGAACGTGGCGTAGTGCGTCGAGGTACACCTTCATGCGCCCATCTCCTTGAAGCTTCTTCAGCGGCGCTAGACTTCAACGCGCGCGGATGTACTTCCCGCCTGGATGCGCCATGCGGACGATGGCGCTATAACCACGCGGACCGGCGGCGCGACGGTCAACGCGGCCTCGTCGAGGGGGGACTTTTCTTTGCGGGAGCTTCCACCGGCGGCGCGGACTGGAAAAACATCCAGGCGAGCACGGCGGTGCCGGTGATGAGCGCCAGCACGATCGCCGCGATCAGCGCGCTCGGCCGGTCGCGCTTTCCTTCGAACCTGACGGTGTGAGATACGAAGCGCGTCCGAACCTCGTTGTCGAGCACCAGGCTCGACTCGCAGTGCGGACAGCGGATGGCGCGCCTGTATACTGACTTGCCGCACTTCGGGCAGTCCGTGGTTTGTTGCTCGCGGGACGTCACCAGGGCTCCCGTCTCTCAAATGGCTTGCGCGGGGCCTGGGGTAATTCGAGACTGACGCGCCCCGTCCCTATAGCGGACGGGGCGGTAAAGCCTGAACCCGGAGCCGGCTCAGAGGCCCTGCCTGGAGGGGCCTCCTTGAAGCGACGTCGAAGCAGGCGCGCCGTGTGGAAACTCCCCTGGCGGCGCGGGGCCGCCAACGACCGCCTCGAATCCGCGCTCAAGGCGCACGTCCAGGCACTGGCCGGGGACATCGGCGAGCGCAACGTCTTCCATCCGCACGCCCTGCAGGCCGCGGCGGCATACATCCGCGGCCACTGGGAGCGGCTCGGCATGCCGGTGGGCTTGCAGGCGTTCGAGGTCGACGATCTCCCGGTGCAGAACCTGGAAACCGAAGTCGCCGGCTCCAGCGGCGAGGTCTTCTTGCTGGGCGCGCACTACGACTCGGTGATGGGCTCGCCGGGCGCGAACGACAACGGATCCGGAGTCGCGGCCCTGCTCGAGCTGTCGCGCATTTTCAAGGGAAAGAAACTGCGCCGCACAGTCCGCTTCGTGGCCTTCGTTAACGAGGAGCCGCCCTTTTTTTGCACCGAGCACATGGGAAGCCAGGTGTACGCCAGCGCCGCGCGTGCCCGCGGGGATCGAATTTACGGCATGATCTCGCTGGAAACCGTGGGATATTTTTCCGAAGAGCCCAACTCACAGCAATATCCGCCCGGTCTGACCACCATGTTTCCGGACCGAGGAAATTTCCTTGCGGTGGTGGGCGACATGAATTCACAGCGGCTGGTCGGGGAGATCCATCAAGCGCTGCTGGCTTCCCGCGCCATTCCGACGGAAGCACTTGCGACGTTTTCCAACGTGCCGGGCGTCTCGTGGTCGGACCACGCCTCGTTCTGGAAGGAAGGCTACCCGGCGGTGATGCTCACCGACACGGCACCCTTTCGATATCCGCACTACCACACCGCGGAAGACCTCCCGAGCCAGGTCAACTACGCGGGTCTGACCGCGGTCACGCGCGGCGTGCAGGCGGTGGTGGAAGCGATCTGCGGGTGAATTCCATGAACGGGCGACTGGTCTTGTTCGCCGTCGTGCTGGTGGCGATGTGGGGATTTTCCCAAGAACTGCGGCCGCCGCCCGGGGCCGGCATCTCCGCGTTGAACAGAAACGAAAGGAACGCTCAAAGAGTGAACGAGGAATTCGAAGTGGCCAAAAATGACGCCGAATGGAAGAAGGATCTGAACCCCCAGCAATATCACGTGCTCCGGGAAAAAGGGACCGAGCGCGCCTTCACCGGAAAATACTGGAATTGCCATGACAAGGGAACTTACCTCTGCGCCGGGTGCGGCAACGCCCTGTTCGACTCGGAGACGAAATTCGACTCCGGCAGCGGCTGGCCCAGCTTCTACCAGCCGCTCAAGGGCGACCACGTGGCCACCGAGGAAGACGGCAGTCTTTTCATGCGCCGCACCGAGGTGCTCTGCGCGAAATGCGGGGGCCACCTGGGCCACGTGTTTGAGGACGGGCCCAAGCCGACGGGTCTGCGCTACTGCATCAACTCCGCCGCCCTGGAACTGAAGGAGGAAGCCGCGCCGCCTCGGTGAAGTGGCGCGCCTGACTTCAAGGAGAGAAATCATGGAAAACCAGGCAACCGCCAGCCTCACGCCCGTGTCTCTTGACAGTTTCAAGACGCGCCGCACCCTCCAGGTCGGAGACCGCTCGTACGAGTACTACTCGCTGCCCGCGCTGGAAGCCGCCGGGTTCAAGGGAGTTGCGCGGCTCCCGTATTCGCTCCGCGTGATGCTGGAGAACCTGCTGCGCACGGAAGACGGGCGCGAGGTGGAGCGCGGCGACCTCGAGGCGCTCGCCAACTGGGATCCCGCGGAGAAGCCGGAGCGCGAGATCGCGTTCACGCCGGCCCGCGTCCTGCTCCAGGACTTCACCGGCGTGCCGGCCGTAGTCGACCTCGCGGTGATGCGCGACGCCATCGCGCGCATGGGCGGCGACCCCGGCCGTATCAATCCTTTGCAGCCGGCGGACCTGGTCATTGACCACAGCGTGCAGGTGGATTATTTCGGCTCGGGTGCGGCGCTGCGCCGCAACGCGGAACTGGAGTTCGAGCGCAACCGCGAGCGCTACGAGTTTCTGCGCTGGGGGCAGGAAGCGCTGCAAAATTTCACGGTGGTGCCGCCGGACACCGGCATCGTGCACCAGGTCAACCTGGAGTTTATCGCCAAAGTCGTTTTCACCCGCGGGCGCGACGGGGTCACCACGGCCTATCCTGACACGCTGGTGGGAACCGATTCGCACACCACGATGATCAACGGCCTCGGCTGCGTGGGCTGGGGCGTCGGCGGGATTGAGGCCGAGGCCGCCATGCTCGGCCAACCCATCAGCCTGCTCATCCCCCAGGTGGTCGGCTTCAAGCTGACCGGCAAGTTGCCGGCCGGGTCCACCGCGACCGACCTCGTGCTCACCGTGACCCAGATGCTTCGCAAGCATGGCGTGGTCGGCAAGTTCGTGGAGTTTTTCGGCGACGGGCTCGCCTCGCTGCCGGTCGCGGATCGCGCCACTATCGCCAACATGGCTCCGGAGTATGGCGCCACCATCGGATTTTTCCCGGTGGACGAGGAGACCATCAAGTACCTCCGCCTGAGCGGCCGCGACGAGAGCCTCGTCCAGCTCGTCGAGGATTATTACCGCGCCCAGGGGATGTTCCACCACCACGAGAGTCCTGAGCCCGTCTTCACCAGCACGCTGGAGCTCGATCTCGCAGGGGTGGAGCCCAGCATCGCCGGGCCCAGGCGTCCCCAGGACCGCGTCCCGCTCCACGAGTCGAAGCGCAACTGGCGCCACGCGCTGGTGGCCATGCTGGGAGGCGAGGGCAACAACCGCATTCCCAAGCGCGCTGAAGCCCGCTTCCTGGGCGAGGGCGGCGACGAGGCTCCGGAGGTCGAGGAGTTGACCGAAGGCAATCCGTTGGACGCCGCGGCGCGCGTGCGGACCGGCGATACCGAGTTCGTTCTGCGGCACGGCAGCGTCGTGATCGCCGCCATCACAAGCTGCACCAACACCTCGAATCCTTCGGTGATGCTGGCCGCCGGGCTTCTCGCGCGCAACGCGGTGGAGCGCGGCCTGCACGTCAAGCCGTGGGTGAAAGCGAGCCTCGCGCCCGGCTCGAAGGTGGTCACCGAGTATCTCAAGTCGAGCAACCTCCTGCCGTATCTCGAGGCGCTGCGCTTCCACACGGTGGGTTATGGATGCACCACCTGCATCGGAAATTCCGGCCCGCTGCCGGAAAACATCAGCAAGGCAATCACCGACGGGCACCTGGTGGCGGTGTCGGTACTCAGCGGGAATCGCAATTTCGAGGGCCGCATCAATCCCCACGTGCGGGCCAATTACCTCGCCTCGCCGCCGCTGGTGGTTGCCTACGCCCTGGCTGGAACCATGGACATTAATTTGGACCGGGAGCCCCTGGGAATTGATCCCAATGGCGAGCCGGTCTACCTGCGAGATATCTGGCCCTCTTCCGAGGAAGTCGCCCGGACCGTGCACGAAGCGCTGCAGTCGGCGCTGTTCCGCGGCTCGTACAGCGAGGTGTACCGCGGGGATGAGTCCTGGAATGGCCTGGAAGTCCCCCAGGGCGATCGCTACGTGTGGGACCCCTCGTCAACCTACGTGCAGCCGGCGCCGTACTTTGATGACATGCCGGCGGAGCCGCTTCCGCTGGCGGATATTTCCGGCGCTCGCGTGCTTGCCGTGCTGGGAGATTCGGTCACCACCGACCATATTTCTCCGGCCGGCTCCATCGCGGTGCACAGTCCGGCCGGCGAGTACCTTCGGAGCCTGGGCGTCGAGCCGAAGGACTTCAACTCCTACGGCGCGCGCCGCGGCAATCACGAGGTGATGATGCGGGGCACTTTCGCGAATATCCGCCTGCGCAACCAGCTGGCGCCCAAAACCGAAGGGCCCTGGACCGTGCATTTTCCGTCGCGGGAGATCGTCACCATCTACGATGCAGCGATGGAATACCACAAGGCGGGCGTGCCGCTGGTGATTCTGGCCGGCGCGGAATACGGCACCGGCTCATCCCGCGACTGGGCGGCCAAAGGTCCTCGGCTGCTGGGCGTGCGCGCCGTGATCGCAAAGAGTTTCGAGCGCATCCACCGATCGAACTTGATCGGGATGGGCATTTTGCCGCTCCAGTATCTCGAAGACGACGACGCGGCAAAGCTTGGCTTGAAGGGCGACGAGGTGTTCTCCGTTGAGGGCATCGCGGACGGGCTCACCCCCGGCAAGCACCTGACCGTCACGGCGCGGGGCGAGGACGGGGCGACCGTCCGCTTCAAGGCGATGGCGCGCATCGACACGCCGAACGAAGTGGATTATTACCGTCACGGCGGAATCTTGCAGTTCGTGCTGCGCTCGCTGCTGAAGGGGAAGAATTAGCGCTTACTGCTGAGGGCGGCGCTCGCGATCCTTGTCGGCGCGCATCCAGCCGAGCAAAAGGTTGGCCACCTGCTTGGGATGATCGGCCATGGCGCTCTCGATGTCGTTGAGCAGCTTGCGCTCGTTGTTCTCGCGCATGTCCTGGAACTCGACGGCGCTTCATGCCCCCCCGTGACAGTGCCCGCCGGAGCACTTGAACCAGAGGTGCAGCACGCGTCCCGCGACGGCGGCCGCGATGACGTGCTGTGGCCACGAGGCGGGCAGCGCGGCCCACACGACGAGGTGCACGACGTCCGCGAGGCTGTGCAACGGGGGATGCGGCAGGAAGCGGCACATCCCCACGGCCACGTAGACGAGCAGCAGCAGTGCGGCGGGAATGACCGCGCGAGCACGCGGGCCGAAAGCCTCCGACGTGTGGATGCGATAGGCCGCGAAGGGCATCAAGGCGAGACAAATGACCACCGTTGGCGCGAACGACGCGAGCAGCGTGCTCACGTAGTAGGTCATCTCCGAGGGATGGCGGTGCATGATGAGGTAGGCCAGGGTGACCAGGAGGCTGGCCGGGAGCGCGGCGCCAAAGCCGATCCAGGCCACGCAACTGGCCTTCTGGTCGGGGAGGCTGCACCCGTCGCCGCGCAGCGCCACCGGCGACTCGCGCAGCAGCCAGCGGATCCCCAGGCAGGCCGGCTGTCCGAGGGCCAGAAACGTGGCGATCACTGCCCACAGCGTTACCGGGGCTGGCGTGCGCGCGTCGTTGAGCAACAGCGAAAGCAGAATCGCCAGGGCGGCGCGCCCCGCCATGCGCATCTTGCGCCAGACGCGCTCCTCGTCGGGGGACAGGGTGGGACAGGTGTCTGGGCTCGGGGTCGTCTCATCCGCCATGGCCGTACCTCCTACAGACGTGGATCCTTCAAGCTTCCCACGGTGGCGCCCGGCTGCCACGTCGCCGGCGGCAGCGGCAGCCGGATGCGGCCGGTCGACTGGGGCTCTCCCATCAGGCTGCCCAGCGCGCGGTCCAGCCGGCTCGGCTCGGCGGGCAGGGTCTGCGGGGGCGTCTCCGGCAGGTCGCCGACGGTCGCCTGGGGAGCCTCCTCGGGCGCGCTTGTGGGGGCAGCGCCGGTCCCTTTCCAGGCAGATTCAAGGGCCGAGTCGCCGACTTTCGGGCGCGGCTGGTGCGGTATCCGCTGCTCCACCTTCACGGTGGGATCGTACACGTCGACGCTGACGTTGGCCGGGTTGACCGCCGCCAGCCGCGACTTCAGCGAGCGCAGGGCCAGCAGGTGGCGCTCCTCTTCCTCCGAGATGTGCTCGCGCACCTTGGCGGCCAGGTCCGCCGACATTTCCTTCGAGTTGAGGGCGCGGGCGGTTTCGAAGTGATCCTGCATCAGGTGCAGACGAAATACTTCCGCGTCCAGCGCCTGCCCCAGGTCGACGTCCACCACGCCGCGCGTCTTGAGCGTGTCGGTGAGGGCGCGCAGGGCGATTTCATGCTGATGCTCCTCCTCCTGGAGGTGCTCGATCAGCTCCATCGCCACGTCCTCGGGGTAGCGGCCGGACATCAGGTCGCGCAGCCAGTCGACGTGCTCGATGGTGATGGCCAGCTCCTCCAGGCCGCCGCGCAGCGCCGCGTCCACGTCGGTGACCACGACCGGATAGGTCACGCCGCCGCCGGGCGTGGTGGCCGGCATGACGCCTTCCGCGGGGGTCGGGGTGGCGGTATCGTCCATGGGGAGTCTCCTGTGGGGCGGCCAGGGGGCGCCGAAGGCGATTCCCCGGGGCTCGGGTCGCCGGGGGTTCCTCGCGGGCGGGGCCCGGATCCTTCACGGAAGGAGGCCTCCGGCCGCTGTCGAAGCCTGCGCGCCGTGAAACACGTGGATATTTTTACCGACGGCGCCTGCCAGGGCAATCCCGGGCCGGGCGGATGGGCCGCCATTCTGCGCTTCGGCCGGCACGAAAAAGAATTCGCCTGCGGCGAGCCCAACACCACCAACAACCGCATGGAAATGCTGGCCGCCATTCGTGGGCTGCAGGCATTGAAAGAGTCCTGCGAAGTGGATCTGTATTCCGATTCCCAGTATCTCGTCAACGCCATCGTCAAGGGATGGATCCGCGGCTGGCAAAACAACGGCTGGCGCACTGCTTCCAAAGACCCGGTGAAAAATATCGACCTGTGGGAAGAGCTGCTCACCCAGATGGAACGCCACAAGGTCCGCTTTCACCATGTGTACGGCCACTCCGGACACCCGGAGAACGAGCGCTGCGACAAGCTCGCTCGAGCGGCGGCGAAACGGATCGCCGAGGCCCCAACCGCCACACTTTGAAGATCTCTCAATGGCTTAATGGTGCGCTTCTCGGCTCCGGGTGCGGGTTTCGCAGGAGCCGGGGGCTCCGATGCCGAAGAAAGTTGCGACCAGACGCCGCGGTTTGCGGCGATTCTCCCGGGCGCAGGGCTCGGGATCCCGGGCTTCCCCGGGGTGGATCCCACGACACGGAGGATCCATGGCGAAGAAGATCTTCGTACTGGACACGAGCGTCCTACTTCATTCTCCGCTCTCCCTGTATTCGTTCGCGGACAACGACATCATCATCCCCATCGTGGTGCTCGACGAGCTCGACAAGTTCAAGCGGGGCACCATGGAAATCAACCGCAACGCCCGCCTGGTCATCAAAGAGCTGGACAATCTGCGCGCCAGCGGCCAGATCGACAAGGGGATCAAGCTCGATCGGGGCGGCACGCTGACCGTCGACCTCAACCACCGTGAGGCGCTCGCACTGCTTCCGCCGGGATTCGAGCACAACAACGACAACCGCATCCTGGCCATCGCGCTCTCGGTGAAAAAGCGGTTTCCGCGGCGCCACGTGGCGGTGGTGTCCAAGGACATCAACATGCGCGTGAAGGCGCAGGCGCTGGCCCTTAATTCCGAGGATTATCTCACCGACAAGATCGAAGTTGACGATCTCTACGCTGGCAACCGCATCCTGAAAGTTTCCGCCGCCGACATCGAAACCATCTACCAGGATCGCGAGCTGACCGTGCCCCGCTTGAACGGCGTGGTGTCGCGCGATCCGCTTTATGCCAACGAATTCGTCTGCCTGGTCGACAAGACAGCCGCGAATCATACCGCGCTGGCTCGCTTCGACAAGGAGAAGAACGCGCTTACCCTCATCCGCGACTCGCGCACCGACGTGTGGGGCGTGCGGCCGCTCAATCGCGAGCAGAAGTATGCCCTCGAGCTGCTGCTCGACGATCGGGTCAAGCTGGTCACCCTTTCCGGAAAAGCCGGCACCGGAAAAACCATGCTGGCCATCGCGGCCGGCCTGCACAAGGTGCTCAATGACAAAGCGTTCCGCCGCCTCGCGGTGTATCGTCCGGTCATTCCGATGGGCAAGGACATCGGCTACCTGCCGGGCTCCGAGCAGGAAAAACTGGCGCCCTGGATGCAGCCGATTTTCGACAACCTCGAGTATTTGCTGGACGCCCACACGCCTTCGTCGCCCTCAAAGAAAGGCGGCGGCAGCCAGCGCGACAGCAAGCTCGACTATCTGATCGACTCCAACGTGCTGGAAATCGGCGCGCTGACCTATATCCGCGGACGCAGCCTGCCCGGTCTGTACATCATCATTGACGAGGCGCAGAACCTGACGCCGCACGAGGTGAAGACCATCGTCACGCGGGCCGGAGAAGGCACCAAGCTGGTGTTTACCGGCGACCCCTACCAGATTGATCATCCGTACCTCGATGCCACTAGCAACGGTCTGACCCACGTCGTGGAGAAATTCAAGGGCCATCCGCTGGCCGGTCACGTGAGTCTCGTGAAAGGCGAGCGCTCCGAGCTGGCCGAGCTGGCATCCACCGTGCTCAGCGACTGAGGCGGCCGGTGGCCATGCCAGATCCGGAAAAATCCGTTCCCACCGCCGAGCCACTGCCGCCCCGGCGTGGCTCGTTTCAGTGGGACACGGTCAGCGTCATCCTGGAAGGCACCTCGCCGTTCGAGCTTCCCTCGATGGAAGTCGAAAATCGCGCCGAGGCGTACGATTTCCTGGCGCACTACGGGCTGGACGTGCAGCGCGCGGAAGACCGCCAGATGCTGCATGACATCCACGGCGAGGCGGTGTCGTTTATTCGGCGGCATTTCTTGTCGGGGCGCGAAGCCGCGCGCCTGCAAATTCCCGAGGCGGTGGCGCGCGCCCAGGATCCCGCGGATCTGCTGGTGCTGGCGTCCGAAACCCGCAAAGGCACCCAGAGCCGATGGGCCTGCGCGGCGTTGCGCGTGATGCACACGATTCACCATGCCAACCGCGCGTTTCGTCAGGAATCCTTCGACGAGATACGGCGGCAGATTTTCGATCCCTACCGAAATTGCCTGCACGTGGACGAGCTCGGCTGCCCGGTGCTTGCCATGGGCGACACCAGAGTGCAGCTTGAGGGGGTCTTCTTCAAGGAGGGCAAGAGCCGCGACTCCATCATCATGAAGCTGCTGCACAAGCCGAGCAACGTGGCGCAGGAGATCTACGACTGGATCGGCATTCAGTTCGTGACCCGCACGAGAGTGGAAGCGCTTCTCGTGGTGCGGTTTCTGCGCATGAACAACCTGGTGGTCTTTGCCAACACCGTTCCCGGGCGCTCGATCAACAACCTCATCGATCTGCAGTCGTTCCGCAAGACGTTTGAGGATCTGTCCAAAAAATACCGCCGCACCGATGACCGGGAGCAGCTCTGGCTGCTCGAGCACCTGACCCACGAGGCGCGCGACTTCGGGAAGCTGGTGGCGACCGCGAATCCCTTTTCCGGGCCGGAGTATCGGTCGATTCAGTTCACCACGCGACAATTGATCCGCGTGCCCAATCCGGCCCGCGAGCCGCTCCAGACGATCTACGATTTCCTGCGCGAGCACGAGGCCGCCGAGGTGCACCATCTGATGGAACGGCTGGAGGCGCTCCCCCTGGAGCGGGAGCTGACCTTTTTTTTCCCCTACGAGATCCAGATTCTCGACTACGAAAACTACCTGAAGACCCGCATGGGGCAGAGCAGCCACGCCGCCTACAAAAAGCGCCAGATGCTCGCCGCCCGCCGCCGCGTCCTGCAGGGATTGCTCTAGGGGTGGTGAGGCGCGAGGCGATGCCTGGCCTCGTCGTGCTGGCCGGTGCGGTGGCGCTGGCCAACCTGGCCAATCCCCTGGGATTGCACCAGAACGACGAGGACTTCTACGTGGGCGTCGCGCGGGAAATGCTGGCGCGCGGCGACTGGATCGTGCCCGTTTACATGGGAGAGCCCTCGTTTCACAAGCCGCCGCTGTTGTACTGGCTGATGGCCGGCTTCATGGGCGTGCTGGGGCCGTCGCTGCTCGCGGCCCGCCTTCCGATCGCGCTGATGGGTGTAGCGCTGGCGCTGGTCACGGCGCGGTTGGGCAAGCGGCTGTACGGAGAGAAGTCCGCCTGGACGGCGGGCGCGATGGTGGCCACCACGGTGGGATATTTCCAGTACGCGCGCGCCGCCATGATGGACGTCCCATTGGCGCTGTGCGTGGTGCTGGCCGCCTGGGGCGCACGCTCCGGCACGGTTCCGGGACTGTACGGCGCCGCGGTGGCGACGGCGGCAGGCTGCATGTTGAAGGGGCCGGTCGGCGCCGCCCTGCCGATTCTGGGCGTGCTGCTCTGGTGGATTTTCGGCGAAAGGGTCCGCTGGCCGTTGAAGCACCTGTTCGGGGCCGCGGCCACCTTCGTAGCGCTGTGCGGCATCTGGCCCGCGCTGCTGGCCGGACGCGGGTTGTTCTCGCAATGGTACACCGCGTTCATCATTGGAGAAAACCTCGGAAAGTTCCAGGCCGAGCGGGACTGGGCGTTGCAGATGCTGTGGGGTTTCCTGGTGCTGCTCATGCCCTGGACGCCGCTCGTGCTGGGCGCCCTGTGGATCTGGGCGCGCGGCCGCGGCTGGCGGGACAGCGACGCGCTGCTCCCGGTGTGCATTTTCGCCGCGAATTTTCTGTTGTTCTCGCTGCCGGCCATCAAGTGGCCGCAATATCTGCTGCCCAGCATTCCGATGGCGGCGCTGCTGGTGGCCTGGGCGCTGCGCGATGGCGACGCGCCACGGCCGGTGCGGGTGGGCGGCTGGGTTTCCGCGCTGCTGGTGCTGGCGACGGTGCCGGCGCTGCTGGTGGCGCCGCGGCTCTTTCCCAACGGCACCGAGCGGGTGCTGTTTCTGATGATTGCCAGCGCGATGATGGTGTGCGCGATGCTGCTGGTCTGGCGTGCCCAGCTCGCCGGGGCGGCGCTCGCGTTCGCCATCGCGCTGGTGGGCGTGTCGCTGCTGGCGCCGATGGTGACGCTGCAGCGCATCCCCGAGGAATTGAAGACGGTCACCCAGGACCGCGAGCTGATGACGTTCGGCGTGCCGCCGTATCCATATGCCAATTTCTTGCAGCGCTCGGTGCGCTCGCACCATTTGCCCGAGGATTTCAAGCAAGACTTCGAGCGGGGCGCGCTGATCATCGTGGGCGACACCGAGGTGGCGGCCCTGATGCGCGGCGGCGCGTTCAACCCCGATCAAGCGGAGATGCTCCTTTGCTGGCGCAAGTGGCGCCGCAACATCGCCTGGCCCCACGTCCAGCGCGCCCTCCGAGAGGGCCGCAGCGACGCGCTGCAGGAGAACGTCTGCGTGCTTGCCAGGCGTTCGCTCCCAGATCGCGGCGAACAAAGATAGCCATCGGGCGTTCGCTCCCAGTTCGCGGCGAACACGCCGACAACGCCGCAAAATCGTCGTCTTGCTCCAGGCGTTCGCTCCCAATTCGCGGCGAACAAAGATAGGCATTGGGCGTTCGCTCCCAGGTCGCGGCGAACCGGGTTAGCGGCGGTTTGATGCTTTTAGCGGGGTGAACACGTCCGTGCGGAAATTGCGGCACCAGACCGCGTAGAACGTGCGGGAGCCGACGCCCTTTGCCTCCGTGGGGTGGGGCGGCAGCGGCTCCAGGCGCTCGAACGCGGCCGTGAGGTGGCGCCAGACGTCCTCTCGCTTCCACGGGGGCGAGGTGTCGACGTACAGCGCGTCGCGGCCCAGCATGGATGGGAAGTCGTCCCAGCGGTCGTACTCGGCGCCGATGGAGGTGCCCATGATGACGTGCAGACGCTCGCCCGAGTACAGCGCCAGCGCGCTGGACAGCGCGTAGTTCGTCGTCATGATGAACGGATCGCTGCCCTTCGCGCGCAGCT
This sequence comes from Armatimonadota bacterium, assembly GCA_016868975.1. Classification (GTDB taxonomy): domain Bacteria; phylum Vulcanimicrobiota; class Xenobia; order RGZZ01; family RGZZ01; genus VGFD01. The sequence goes on from VGFD01000096.1 coordinate 12,626, forward strand.
GCTCGGCCGTCTGGTGGACATAGCGTCCTCCGGCCGGGTAGCCGAAAATCTCCGCCATCTCGTTCACCGTCAGCGGCTCGTTCTTGTTCACTCCGGCCATCTGCACGCCGCTGGAAACCAGCGAGATAATTGTTGCCGGGGAAAATACCGCGGTGAATACCACGCCGGAAATCAAGAACGCCAGCGCCAGTCCCATCCACGCGAGCAAGCGTCCCACCCGGCCGGCGAAAGCGTCCACCCACCATCCCAGCGCGCAGCAGGCCGCCAGCGTGCCCGGCGCCGCCCAGTGCAGGCCGATTTTCACCAGCAGGCTGAGCCCGAGAAACACCAGATGAATGGGCAACGCCACGCAGAAAAACCAGGCCGGCGCCGGCTCGCGTCGGAAAATTCCCCGCCAGCCGGCCTGCGCCGCCGCCCAGGCCAGCAGCACCGCGAGAA
>VGFD01000097.1 GCA_016868975.1 Armatimonadota bacterium
TTGCCATATCTGTACGTGGGCCTGGGGGGATTTCTCGGGGCAAACGCGCGCTTCATCGTGGCGTTCTGGATGAACTCAGCACTGGGCGTGCGTTTTCCCATCGGCACCATGTTCATCAACGTGACCGGCTCGTTCTTGCTGGGACTGGCCGTCACGTTTCTCACCGAGCGGCTCGTGCCGCACTCGGCCGAGTGGCGGAACTTCATCTGCATCGGATTTCTAGGCGGATATACCACGTTCTCGACCTTTGCGTTCGAGTCGTTGGAGCTGGGCCAGGACGCGCAGTGGGGCAGCGCGTTGGTCAACATGGTGCTCAGCGTGGTGCTCAGCCTGGTCGCGGTGCAGCTCGGCGTGGTCGCCGCGCGGCGCTGGCTCTAGCGTGGCCCTGGAAGCGGCGCACGAAGCCTGTCGATTCTACCTGACGAATTTGGTTCACGTGGGATATCGCCCCCTTCACGAGCGGATTGTTGAGCGCGCCCGCCATTTGGGATGCTCCGGCGCCACGGTGTTCAAAGGCTTCCACGGATTTCTGCTGGGCGGCCCGCTGCTGGTGCAGCGCTGGTGGAGCCTGTCCAACGAGATGCCGGTGATGGTCCAGGTGGTTGACACCACGGCCGCGGTGGATCGCTTGCTGGCCGATGTGACCACCCGGTTCCCAAAGGGCATCGTGACGCGCGAGCCTGCACAGGTGATTTACTACCGGGCCGGCGCGAGCGAAACCATCATGTTCGAAAAAGTCCCGGCGGAAGGAGCGACTGCCATGGAGCTTTTCGAGCAAGGCGCCGTGTTGAGAATTTTTATTGGGGACTCCGACGTCCATTCAGCAAGCGGCGTGCCTCTTTATGAGGCCCTGGTGCGCGCGGCCCGCGAGCGCGGCCTGGCCGGCGCGACGGTGCTGCGCGGCGCCATGGGATTTGGCAAGAATTCCGCAATGCACGCCGCGAAAGTGGTGGACCTGTCCAGTGATCTGCCGCTGCTCATTGAGATTGTCGACACCGAGGAGCGCATCCGCGATTTTCTACCGGTGGTCGACGAAAACGTCGACGAAGGCCTCGTCACGCTCGAATCCGTGCGCATCTGGAAGTACGCCGCGGGGCGCGCTGAGCCGATCTGACGCGGCAGCACCGCGGCTTCTCCCGCCGAGCCGCTGCCGACGCTTTACCGGGTATGCTAGAATCTTCGGGTGATTACGGTCCATCAGCTTTCCAAGGCGTTTGGCGGGCAGGTCGTCCTCGACGAAGTCAACCTGTCGCTCGCCCCTGGCCACCGCGTCGGGCTCGTCGGCCGCAACGGCACCGGCAAGACCACCTTCCTGAAGATCCTGGCGGGACTGCTTCCCGCCGATTCGGGGACGGTGGTGCTGGCGCCGGGTGCTCGCGTGGGCCTGCTCGGGCAGGAGGGCCAGCTCGCGCCGGATCGCACCCTCTACAAGGAGATGGAGCAGGTGTTCGCGCGCGTCTTCGAGATCGAGGACGAGCTGCGCGCCTTGGAAAACGAGATGGCCGACGCGAAGGGCGGCGAGCTGGACGCTTGCTTCAATCGATACGCGCAGCTGCAGGCTGAGTACGAGCACGCCGAGGGGCACCTGGTGGACGCGCGCATCCGCACGGTGCTCTCGGGGATGGGCTTTCGCGCCGAGGACCTCGATCGACCCTGCCGCGAGTTCAGCGGCGGATGGCAGATGCGCGGCGCCATGGCGCGCCTGCTGCTTTCCGCGCCCACCTTGCTGCTGCTCGATGAGCCCACCAACCACCTGGATCTGGCCGCGGTGGAATGGCTGGAGGAGTATCTCGCCTCGTATCCGGGGACCGTGGTCCTGGTGTCGCACGATCGCACGTTCCTGGATCGGGCCATCAACCGTGTCATCGAGCTGAAAAGCGGAGAGTTCGAAGATTTTCGGGGAAACTACACCTATTATCTGGAGGAGGCGGAGCGCCGCTACGAGGCCCAGGTTGCCGCCTACCAAAATCAACAGAAGAAATTGGAGCACGACCAGCGTTTCATCGATCGATTCCGCTACAAGGCCACCCTTGCGACGCGGGTGAAGAGCCGCGAGAAGATGGTCCTGCGGAGGGAGCGCATCGACTCGCCGGAAGAGGACAGCCGGCGCATGAAGGTGTCCTTCGCGCCGGCCGGCACCAGCGGCCGCGACACTATCGTGGCCAAAGGCATCTGGAAGGCGTATCCTCCCATCCAGGTGCTGGAGGATATTTCACTGAAGGTCGAGCGCGACGACCGCATTGCGCTGGTGGGCCCCAACGGGGCGGGGAAATCGACGCTCCTGCGCATCCTGGCGGGCATCGAAATGGCCGATAGAGGAACGGTCAATCCTGGATTTCGGCTCACGCCGGTCTATTACGCGCAGCACCAGGCGGAGGCGCTCAACCCCAACCTGACCGTGCTGGAAGAGTTGTCCGCGGCGGCCCCGGCCGCGATGGACCAGACGCACATCCGCACGATTCTGGGCTGCCTGTTGTTCACCGGGGACGACGTGTACAAGCGCATTGCGGTGCTCAGCGGCGGAGAGCGCAGCCGCGTGGCGCTGGCGCGCTGCATCGTGCAGCCATCGAACGTGCTGTTTCTCGACGAGCCCACCAACCACCTCGACTTGAGCGCCCGAGAAAACCTGCTCGACGCGCTGCAGGATTACGAGGGCAGCATCGTCTTCATTTCCCACGATCGCCATTTCATGGACGGACTGGCCAACAAGGTGCTCGCGCTGCACGACCGCCGGGGCACGCTGCACCTGGGCAATTACAGCGAGTACCGGGCCCGCGTGAAGGCGGACGAGGATCGCCTGGCGCGCACGGTGGTCGTTCGCAAAGCAGAGGTTGCACCCGCTCCGAAGAAGTCCGCGCCTGTCCCCAATGGCAGGCCGGTCGTTCCAGTGAAGCAGAAGCGCACGGTAAAGTGGAAAATTGAGGCGCTGGAAGCCAGGTTGTTCGCGCTGGAGGAAGAGTTGGAAAAACTCCGCGTCCGCCTGGCCGATCCGCTGTTCTACCGGGACCCGAAAGGAAGCGCCCAGGTAAAGGCCCGCCACGACCAGGTCGAGCGCGAGATCGCGGCGCTCACCGAAGAATGGGAAGCCGCCGCCGCGGAAGTGTGACCGGTTACTCTAGTTGCCTTGCCAGCGCCTCCGCCGTCAGCGCCGGGGCCTGGCAGGTGAAGCGCTGGCAGACGTAGGCCGCGGGTTTTCCGTCGACCAGCGTCTTGCCCTGCAGAAGGGGAATATCCGCCTCGCCGCCGGCCACCACTTTGTTTGGAAGAAACGGGCGGAAGGTGGCCGCCCGCATCGCCTCATCCTCACCGACCAGCACAATTTCCAGCGGATCGGCCAGCGCGAAATCCAGGCCGCAGAGTAGCATTCCGAAACCGCCGGGCGCCTTCACCATGTATTCCTTCATCTGGCGCAGCACGCGCTCCGCGGGCAGGCGCCAGCGGTCCTCACCGGTGAAGGCCCAGAGGCGCAGCAGCGCCATTACCGCCAGCGACGTGCCGGCCGGCGTCGCGTTGTCGTAGTCGTCTTTCACTCGGGTAATCAATTGCTCGTGATCTTTCGAGGTGAAGAAGAACCCGCCGTGCTCGTCTTCGAAGAGGTCGAGCATGGACGCCGCCAGATCTCGCGCGGCCTCGTACCAGCCGGCCTCAAGACTGGCTTCATACAGGCTGAGCAGCCCGTTGGCCAGGGCGCCGTAATCCTCAAGGTAGGCATTCAGCTTGCTTGCGCCGTCCTTGTGCACGCGTAAGAGGCGCAGGTGTCCGCCCTCACGGCGCGACAGTTTTTCCAGGACGAAGGCCGCGTTGCGCCGCGCCGCCTCCAGGTAATCCTCCCGGCGGAACGCGGCAGCCGCCTTCGCGATGGCCTCCAGCATCAAGCCGTTCCAGGCGGTGATGATTTTCTCGTCGCGGCCCGGCCGCACGCGCTTGGAGCGGGCCCAGAGCATCCTCTCGCGGGCCTGGGCCACAACTGGCTCCAGCTCGGACAGCTTCATTCCGTTGCGCGCCGCCACCACGTCCGGGTCGTTGGGAATATTGAGAATCGAATTGCCGTGCTCGAAATTCCCGTGCGGCCCCACGTCGTAATAATCGCACACCAGCTTCGCGGTTTGCTCGCCCAGCAGGCGGGCCAGCTCGGCCGGCTTCCACACGTAGAATTTGCCTTCCTCGCCCTCGCTGTCGGCGTCCTCGGTGGCGTAAAATCCACCCTCCGGGCCGGTCATGTCGCGCAATACGTAGTCGATGGTCTCGCCGGCCACCCGTTTGAAGTCGTCGTCCCCGCTGGCCTGCCAGGCCTCCACCAGCACGCCGGCCAGCAGGGCGTTGTCGTACAGCATTTTCTCGAAGTGCGGCACCAGCCAGTACTCGTCGACCGAGTAGCGCGCGAAGCCGCCCCCCAGGTGGTCGTAAATCCCCCCGCGCATCATCTTGCGCAGCGTCAAGGTAACCATCCCCAGGGACTTCGCGTTGCGCGTGCGCTTGTAGTGGCGCAGCAGGAATGACATGTTCATGGGCTGGGGAAACTTGGGCGCGTTGCCAAAGCCGCCGTGCCGCGCGTCGAAGCGCTCGCCCAGGCGGGTGGCGGCGGTGTCCAGCGTGGTGCGGTCCAGGGAGTGCTCGGCGCCGCGCGCGTCCGCCATCTTTTGCAGCGCCTCGTGCATGCGGCGCGCATTCTCCTCGACGTCGCCGCGGCGGTTCTTGAAGGCATCGGCCATGCTTTCCAGGAGCTGGCGGAACGAGGGCATCCCGTGGCGTGGCTCAGGCGGGAAGTAGGTGCCGGCGTAATATGGCACGCACTCAGGCGTGAGGAAGACGGTCATCGGCCAGCCGCCGTGGCCGGTCATCAGCTGGGTGGCCTGCATGTAGATGCTGTCCACGTCGGGCCGCTCCTCGCGGTCCACCTTGATGCACACGAAGCCCGCGTTCATCTCCGCGGCGGTGGCTGGGTCCTCGAACGACTCGCGCTCCATCACGTGGCACCAGTGGCACGCCGCATACCCGATGCTGAGCAGAATCGGCTTGTTCTCTGCTTTCGCCCGTTGCAGCGCCTCGTCGCCCCAGGGGTACCAGTCGACGGGATTGTGGGCGTGCTGGCGCAGGTAGGGGGAAGTCTCGTGGATCAGGCGGTTCGTATAGGCGTGGGTCTGGGACATCAGAGGCCTCCTTCAAGCGGGCGCGTGGAGTTCCACGGACCTCAGTGTGTTTCCCCTGAGGGAGGGACAACATGTGCGCCCCCCGAATCTCCTGAACTCAGACAGGCACAAAACGCCACGCGGTTTATACACGGGGTGAATACCATTTCCGACCAGCAGGAAGCGCCCGGCGTGCAGTGCCAGGATTGCAGCTACCTCAACCCCGAGGGGGAAGAGTTCTGCCAGGCCTGCAATGCCAGGCTCGGGGCCGTGGCCGCCAACGCGGAGGCCTCGACAGGGCGCTACAAGGAAATACGAAACGCAGTCGAGCAACTCCAGGCGGGCGCCATGCACCTGGAGGACTTTGCGTGCTGGCTCGAGCAGACGTCCGCCACGCTTGCCCAGAAGGCGCGCGGCATCATGGACACCATCGAGGAGTGCCACTACTGGCAGGACGGCGCCGAAGAGATCGAGATGGGCCTGTCCGGCGTGCAATCCTTCGAGGCCGGGCTGGGTGAATTGTGGCAGTTCACCCAGGATCAAGATCCCGGCCACCTGGAACTGGGCCTCGTGCAGATCTGGGAAGGCAACACGCGCATCGTCGAGGCCATGCGCATCAACCGTGAGAGCCGCCAGGCGCTGTCCCTGGAGTGGGAGCAACTGCAGAACTATTGAGCTGACAGCGCCGCCACCACGCGCATCCCCGCTTCCAGGTCGGCCACCCGGCTCTCGCCGACCGACATCAGGGAGGCGATGACCTCATCGGCGCCCGAGGTCTCGGCGAACTTCCGCAGCCAGTCGGCGCATCGGGAAGCGTCCCCGCATGCCACGACGGCGTCGATGAGGCGGTCGGTGACGGCGCCCTGGCCGGCCTCTTCATCCCCGCTGGCGCGCAGCATCGCCGCGTAGAAGGGCAGCTTCGGATACATCTGCAAGCGCTTGCGGGCGTCCTCGCGGGCCAGCGCCTGGTCGGGGGTCACGCACAGGAATGCGTGCGCGATCAGGGGCGGGCGCGGTCGACCCGCGCGTCGCGCGCCTTCCTGCAGCGCCGGAAGTGCTCTCTCGCGGAGATAGGGGGCCGGGCAGATCCACGCGATGCCCCCCTCCGAGATCTCCCCGGCCAGCGCAAACGACCGCTCGCGCAGCGCGGACACCAGGATGGGGACCGGCGCGGCGGCGGCCGGCATCTTCACGCGGAAGTGCTCGCCCTGGAAGTCCGCCTTCCCCTCTCCCAGCGCCTGGCGCAGCACCGCCACGTATTCCTTCAGATGGGAGAGCGGGCGCTGGAAAGGAAGCCCGTACATGTCCTCCATCAGGGGCTGGTGGGAGGGGCCCACGCCAAGTCGGAATCGTCCGGGGGCGAGCGCGTGCAGCACGGCCGCCTGCTGGGCGAGCACCAGCGGGTGGCGGGGATAGGTGGGGACGACGGCGGTGCCCAGCCCGACCCGTCTCGTCTGCACCGCGGCGGCCGCGAGGATGGTCATCTGCTCGGCGCTGCCGCTGGTCAGCCAGACGGCCCCGACGCCAACCTCATCGGCCAGCCGGATCCCGCTGATGGTGGCCAGCGGGCCGGATTCGTGGAGCGCGATGGAAAAGCGGGTCATGCGGCCGCCTCTTTGCCCCCGCGCGCGGATCCCCCTTTGGGGTGCGGAATGGTTCCGGGCGGCCTCGGTTGAACGCACTTCCATGCGCCGCGCTCCGTGGACACTTGCGCTCATGCTGGTCTTTTGCACCCGCGCCGGGCACGCGCTGGTGCTGAGTGGAAGCGCGACCTTCTGAGAGGATTCGCCATGCCGCCGGCCGTCCTGATCACCCAGTGTTTGCAGAACGATTTCGTGAAGCCAATCGGCCGCCATGAGGCGTTGCCCAACATGCTGCACGTCGGGTACGAGGAGGCTCGCCGATTGATGGGCGAGCGGCCCGCCGAGGGCCCGGTGGCGCGCTTCATGGCGTGGGCTTACGGCCAGCGGGAGGACGCGCTGGGACTGGTCCACATCCGCGACTGGCACGATGCGCGCGACGCCCACCAGCGCGAGCACCTCGGCTACTACGGCGATCACTGCCTTGCCGACTCCTGGGGCGCCGCCTTCTGCTTTGACGTGCAGGACCCGCGCCGCGCATCCATTGTCAATTCCCGTGGGCTCAATGACTTTCTGGGCACCGGCCTGGAGGGCACCCTGGTCCGCCTCCGTCCTCAGCGCGTCGGCATTGTCGGGGTTTGGACCGAGGCCAAGGTGTCGTTTCTGGCCTACGATTTGCGCACGCGCCGTCCTGAGCTGGAAATTGGCGTCTGCTCCGCGCTCACCGCCAGCTCGTCCCGCGCGCAGCATTTCCTGGCCCTCGATCAGATGCGCAAGCTGCTGCACGTGGCGGTTTTCGAGTCGGTGGCATCCTTCACCGAGTGGCTGACCGGGGACGCCGCCGAAGTACCCCTGCCGGCCACCCACGCCGAGCATCCGGGCCTGGAGGGCGCGCCGGATCTGTCGCCCGCCGATGCAGCCCTGGTGCGCTATCTGTTCCGCGATTGCCGGACCGCGCGCCTGCACGCGCTCGGCGGGGGATTTTCCGGAAACGCGGTCCTCATGGCGCACGGGGTCGATCTGCACGGCCACGAGCAGGTGCCGCACGTGGTGAAGATCGGCCCGCAGCATGCGATTGGCGCCGAGCGCGCGGCCTTCGAGCGCATCGAGGCGGTGTTGGGAAACAGCGCTCCACGCATCGCGGATTTCGCCGATGCCGGGGATCGCGGCGCGATCAAATATCGCTACGCGGCGATGGGGCGCGGCGAGTCCACCACGTTTCAGCGGAAGTATGCCTCCGGCCTCGGGACGGATGAGATCGAGCGCATCTTGCGGGTGGTTTTCGAGGATCAGCTTGGCCGTCTTTACGCCGCCGCCACGCCGGAGCGGGTGGATTTGCTGGCCTATTACGGTTTTGATCCGTCTTACGCGCCGCGGGTCGAGTCCAGGGTAGGCAGCGCCGCGGAGATTCTGGAGTTCCCCGGCGGGCGCAAGGCGCGCAACGTCGCCGCCTTTTACCGCGATCTCAGCGAGGTGACGCGGCCCCCCTCCGAGACCCACTCCTTCGCCTACGTGCACGGCGACCTGAACGGGGCCAACATCGTCCTCGACGCGACCGGCACCGTGTGGCTCATCGACTTCTTCCACACCCATCGCGGGCACGTGCTCCGTGACCTCGTCAAGCTGGAGAATGACCTGCTCTACATTTTCACGCCCCTGGAAAGCGAGTCCGATCTGGAAGCCGCGCTTGCGTTCACCGACCGGCTGCTGCGGGTAGCCGACCTGGGCGCGCCGCTGGACGACTGGCGTGCGGCGCCCGAGGTGCTGCGACGTGCCTGGGGCACCGTCCGCGTGCTCCGCGCGTTCTACCCGGGGCTGCTTCGCGAGGACAGCGATCCCCGCCAGCTCTGGATCGGGCAGCTGCGCTACGCCGTGCACACGCTGTCGTTCGACGAATCCTCCCCGCTGCAGAAGCGCTGGGCGCTGTACGCCGCCTGCCGCCTCGCCGAGAAGATTCTGTCCGGGTACTAGAAGATTTCACATCCGGGTCATAAACATGCGACGTTTTTACAAGATGTTCACCTGCCGTCGGCTTTCCCTCGAGATACGATGGGAGAGAGGAGCGGGGTTCCGCAGGGCTTTCCGTTGTCCGGATCGCAAGAGGGCGCCGCTTTTCAAGGGTCGAACACTCCAGAGGCTGGGAGTGATTGAGAGGTGAGCGCCGTTTCCGACCAGTTTGCGCATTCCGAAGACCTGATGGACGAGGTGGTGGCCGAAGCCGCCTCGGTCGACAACTTGCCGGTGGACGTCACCAACCCCGGCTTTGCCTCGCTCCTCACCCTGCTGCGCGAGATCCAGGGCGGCGCGGAACGCCGTGGCGAGCTGACCGTCTACCACCGCGCGCTCACCGAGCACATGGTGATGGCCCGCCAGCAAGTGGCCTCCTTGCAAGTTCACGAGGCCATCAAGCAGCAGGCCTCGGCCATGCTGGAGGCCACGAGCGGCATTTTTGACCACATGGACAGCGTGCTGGCGAACGTGGGAGAGTACCTTTCCAGCGGATCGGGGGCCTCCGTCAACGCGGCGGTCGAGGCCCTGGAGGCCTTGCACGGGCAGGTGCGCGGCGCTTTTTAGGCGGACCCGGACCGGGAGGAGGGAACGTGCTGACCGACCACGACGCGTCCACCCTGGGCCTGTTGGAGGCTTGCTCGGAGGCGCTGTCGCCGACTCAGCTGGAGGATCTTCGCGGTCTGACACGCCACCGCGCCGTGGCCGTCTGGGAGCCCGCGTGCCGGCTCCTGGGCGCGCGGGCAGGCGGTGAAGCCGCCGCCCACGCGCTGCTTTTCGAGCTGCTCGAAAGTCCTCTGCCCGAGCTGCGGCTGCGCGGAGTAACGGCCCTCGGGGCGCTGGCCCGTGAGGGCTCCGAAGACGCCCGCGCTTTCGTGGACGCCGCCTTGCGGAGCAGCGTCGATCATCCCGACCCCGTACTGCTCGAATCCGTGATGGCGCTTCTGCCCGGCTTGCCCGACGAGGCCGCTCGCGCGCTCCTGGTGGATTGCCTCTTTGACGCGTGCGACGCGGTCCGCGCGGCGGCGGCGGCCTCGCTTTCGAAATGGACGCCGCGTCCTCCCAAGATGCTGGCGCGTCTCGCGGACGATACCTCGCCTCTCGTCCGTGGCGCCTTCGTTGGCGCGCTGGTGGAAATGGCCCCTGACGAAGAGACCGGCACCGCCTGGGAGCTGCTTGCCGCGGCGCCCGAGCCATACTTCCGCGCGCTGGTGGCCGACGAGCTGCGCGCGCGTTTTCCGGAGGAGGACTGGGCGCGGCCGCTGATCACCCGCCTGGCGGAGGATGCCGACCCGTTGGTGGCTTCCGCGGCGCGCGGCGAGCTGCCGGCCGAGGAAGTCCCCGGGAGCCGTGACGCGGCCGGCTTCTCGGCGCTCCAGCGGATGGAAGAGCGCCTGTACGACGCGCCGGATGCCGCGCTCGACGTCCTTCGGGATTGCTCGCGGGAAGCGCTGGGCAGCCTTGCGCATCTCGCGCGGGATCGGAGCGTGTGCGCGCTCTGTTCGGGACTTCTGGCGCTGACCGATCCCGAGCAGATGAAGGCGGAAGTGCGGCTGGGCCATTGCGCCCAGGCCCTTGCCGAGTCCACGACGCCCTTCGCGCGCTTCGTGGCCGAGTGCGCGCGCGCGGTTGCCGCGCGCAGCACGGCGGACGTGGTGTGCTGGGCTTCTCGCGCGCAGGTCGACTCCGCGCTGAGTCACGGCCTGGCCCAGCTCGTTGAGGTGGCAGATATTCTTGGCGAGGGGGCCGGCACCGGCACGCTGTCAGAAGCCACGCTCGCCCTGGAGGAGGCCGGCCGTCGAATTTCCGAGGAATTTGACGCGCCGGAGCGCACCGTCATGAAAATCGTTGTCGATGCCTGGGGAGAGATGCTCGACAACGAGATCGAATCGGCGATTTCGGGGGTGGAATCGTGAGCGAGGAGAAGGGGCGCTTCGTCGAGTTCATCAGGTCGCTGGACCACCCGCGGCCCAGGCCGCCGGTGCAGCCGACGGCGCGCGACGAGAACATGCGGCAGCGGCCGCTGCAGGATCGCCAGCCCGACGCCAATCCCTTTCGCCGCGCGGACGGCGTGCAGGTGTCCCACGATCACCGGGATGAGAAGGGCGCGCGCAGCCGCAGCGAGGAAAGCAGCCATCGCCGCGCGCTGACGGACAATTTCCGGCCCACCGAGAGCCGCGAGCGGGACCGCCACTACCAGCCGGATACGCACGGCGCGGGGACGCAGCCCCGCCAGGCGGCTTGCCCCCGCGAGCGTGACGGCAAGGGGCTCCCGGAAATGCCGGACAGCATGTCGCGCCGCGAGAAGCGCAACGCCGAGAAATGGTTCAACGATCTGAAGCCTGCCGATCAGCGCTTTTACCGGAATTACCTGAAGGAGACGCCGGAAAGTCAGCGCGATCGCGCTCTGACCTTGATGCGCAAGATCGACGATCGCTATGTCTCCTCGCGGCAAGACAAGAACGCGCTGCGCGACAAGGTGCTCGACGAGGGCATGGGCCTGAGCGACCGTGAGGCCAGGTTCCTCGACAAGTTCGTGCTCACCGATGAGAAGCACAAGGACCAGGCGGTCCGGCGAAGGCACCTGGAGTCCGACCACCGAGGGCCGCAAGACCATCGCCACACGGATGCCGAGAAGGAAGTCGCGGCCTACAACTCCGACAACAACCGGCTGATGTTCTCCACCAACCTGCTGCGCCGCGGCCAGCGCGTTCAGAGCGAGATCATCGGTCACGAATTTACCCATCCGCAGGCCGATTATCGGTTGTCCTCGCGCGGCACCGAGAAGAAAGATACCCAGCTCTATTTCGGCATCGAGCTGAACAAGTCGTACCAGCAGGCGGCCGGCTCTCCGCAGGAGCGCCGCGTGACGCGGGCACTGTTCCAGGATCTCTACGCGAAGCAGGGATATTCCGAAAAGGAGGCCGCGGATAAAGCGCGTCATGCGGTGGCCAACCGCGACGAATATTATGCCTGTTACCAGAGCCTCTTTCAGGCCGGTCCCGAGGAGCGTTCCCGCCTGCGGGCCCACGATCCGGGCATGGCCAATCTCGTGCGGCGCGACGCCAATTCGACCTTGCCCAATGACAGGCAGTACGTCAACAACCTGGACCTGGGGCAGTTCGAGCGCGAGAACGGGATGGCGCCCGGCACGCTCAACCGGTTCCGGGGGTTCCAAAATGATCCGATCAAGCGCGCGGCCCTGCAAAACTACCTGACACGGCGGGCCGGCGCGGAGCGGAATTATTCAGCCGGCGTGCAGGGGTCCGGGACCGACCGCCATCGCCAGCCGAATCCTGGAACGCGCGACGGCCTGCTGGATGCCGCCGGTCGGACAGACAAGAGCACGCGGCCGGTCTACGATGCCGGCGATGCTTACCCGCTGTCGGGTTATTCGTCGTTTAAGAGCACGCGGCCGGTCTACGATGCCGGCGATGCTTACCGGCCGTCGGGTTATTCGTCGTCCACCACAAGTGGCTATTCGCCGACCAGTTCCCCACCGACCAGCGTGTTTCCGGAAAACATGCCGGCCAGCCACCAGACGAGCGCGGACGTGGTGGGAAATCCCATTACCGGCCAGCAGTCGACGCCCGCCCGCCCGCCCGCTCCGCTTGACACCGTGACCGTATCGTCCAATATGGTAGACCTGAATCGCGACGGCTCCGTGGACGCGAAGGATCAACAGGTGTACGACAAGGCGGTGCAGAGCGGCGCAAGCGCGGACGCCCCCGACGAGCTGCTGCAGAAGGTGCTCAGCACGGTGGCGCGGCAGCGCGACGGCGGCGACGCGTCCCCCGCGGAAGTGAAGCCGTTTACCAGAGACACGCCGGAAATGCGGCTGCTCCGCGGCGGCCCGGAAGCCGGTCTGGCCGAGCCGCGGGCGGCCACCGACATGACGCCGCGGGTAAACCCGGCGGCGCGCATGCTCTCCAGATCCGAGGTTGAAGACGTGGTGGGCGAGGCGTACAAGAACCTCGCGTCCGGCCGCGCGCGCCTTGAGGACCTCGACGGCATGGCGTCCGCGTCGGCAAGTCCGGATGGCGCGAAGCGGGTCGCGGACGTTCTGGAAACCGTGGTCACCGGTCCCGACGGCCCGCGAAAATTGATGGACTTGATGCACTCCACGGCGGGCAATCCGGAGGCGTCGCGGGCGTTTGCCGCCACGCTGGCCAACATGGTCGAGGCAACGCCCACCCGCACCGTGGGGACGCTGCTCTTGATCACGGACGCGCCCGGTGGAGGTGAAGCCGTCGCGAAATTATTCAGCGCGATGGCCAGTGACAAAGAGGGCGCCATCCAGCTCGCGAATTTCTTCGCGCGCGCCAGCAGAGACCCGGAC
>VGFD01000098.1 GCA_016868975.1 Armatimonadota bacterium
GACATCGAAACCCCCAAAACATCCCCTCTCTTTAGGGGAGCCTCTGGCTCCCCTGTCATTTTTCCGTGGGTCGAATTTTTCCGTGGGTCGAATTTTTCCGTGGGTCGAATTTTTCCGTGGGTCGAACAATCATCACCGACTGGTGGGGCCAATCGGTGCCCTGCGGTTCGGCTCGCGAACAGGGACGGCGGCGCGGCTGGCGTACTCTTCGGGGCATGCTTGCCCGTCGCTGTCTTCTTCTCGTCCTATTGATACTGTCGTTCATCGCGCCCGCGGCCGCGCAGGACCCGACTTTTGACCCGTCCGCGCCGCCCAATCCGCCCGCCGAGCCGCCTCCGCCCCTGAGCGGCGAGACGCGGGGCGAGGCCGCTCCCGACAAGAAGGACGTCGTTCTCACTTACCCGCTTGCCGCCGGGTGGAGCGCCATCTCGTTCCCTCTCACCCGCGTCGACGGCACCTCGGGCTTCACGCGCATGCTCTACCAGTTTCGCTCGGGTCTCTATTATCCGATCGACCCGCTCGGAGACGTATCGCACCTGGATACGCGCATGGGATACCTCGCGTATTGCGACGCGCCCGCCACCATCCGCGTGTGGGGATCCCTGGTGCGCGTGCCCGGTCGATCGCTGGCCCTGCACGGCGGCTGGAATCTTCTCGGGTGCCCGCTGCCCCAGCCGCTGCCCCTCTCGAGGGTGAGCGCCGTGCGCGGCGGCGCAATCCATCCGTTCGTGCGGGCGGCCGGGCCCGACGGGTGGATATCCCCCAACGCGTTCCGCGGAAATCAGCCCTTCAACCTGCTCACTCCCAGCGCGACGGTGCAGCCGCGCTCGACCACCTGGGTGTTCGCCATGCAGCCGGTCCGCTTGAAAGTGGTGGGCGGCACGCCCGCTCCGCTGCCCGCCGTGGCCAGCCTCACCCCGACCTCGCTCTCCCCGGGGCAGGTCGTCGAAATCAAGGGCCGCCAGTTTGGCACCCGGGTCGGCGGCGTCACCATCAACGGCGCGCAAATTCCCGGCAAGAACATTCTCCTGTGGAGCGACAAGCGCATCCAGGTGCGCGTGCCGACCACCGCCACTTCTGGAAACGTCGTCGTGTGGGCCGCGGGCATGGCGAGCAACGCGACCCCACTGCTCCTCGTGGCCGCTGCTCCGGGCGCCCTTCTGGGGATTGTGCACGACGAGGCCGGCAACCCCCTGCAAGCCGCTACCGTGCAGCTTGACAGCGGGCAGCAGGCGAACTCAAAATCCGACGGGTCTTTTTCCATTGCCGGCGTCTCGCCCGGCGACCACGTTCTTTACGCCACGAGCCTCGGGTACAAGGAGGCGATCGGCAAGGTTTCCATTCCGGCCGGCGGCAGCTATTCCGCAAAAATTGGCCTGTCCGCGCTCGACCTCACCACCAGCGCCCGCCCCAGCGGCGGCGCCGGGCAGGCTGCGCCCCGCAACGCGCCGCCGCCTCCCCCGCAAAATCCCCGCGGCACCTTTCGCATCGTGGCGGACGCCTACGACGACGGATACCACCGCTGGTGGGTATATAAGATCGAGGCATGGGTGTGGGGCGGCTATGGCTCCAAGCACTGGAACAACTACTGGTACAGCGACCTGGGCGACTCCTATTATGAATTGGACTGCGACGACGCCCCGGTGGGCCAGACCATCGTGTGCAAGATCACCTGGCGCAGCAAGGACGGCGGCGATCAAAAAACCAACACCTGGTACAAGAAAATGTATACCAGCGACCAGACCGAGACGTTCGATTCGCCTTACTGAGACGTTTTCTTATAGAGCCGGGCGCCGCCGGACGACGCCACCAGCGTATAGCGCCCCTCATTGAGTAATCGCGGCAGGTGCTCCGGAAAGTGCGCGTGGTCGTACCACAGCTTGAACTGCGCGCTGTCGTCCACCAGGATGTAATCCTTGTCTGGCAGGTACTCCGGCGACACGTCCAAACGGCGCGCCAGCAGCGCGTAGAAATCTCCCTGCGTGCTCACCGAGGCGTCCTCCGGTACCATGGCGGCGAGCCGCCAGCGCTCGCGCACGTGGTCGGTCACCACGGGGATATTCTTGAACGGCAGCCGCACCGGCGTGTTGTCGATGGCCAGCATGAAAAGCAACGACAGGATGAGCGGCCAGCGGGCGATGCGGTTTAGGTTTCCCGTCATCCCCCGCATCCCGAGGACCAGCGCCACGAACAGCACCGCCACCAGCGGCGCCATATACCGCGATCCGGTATTCGTCGTCCCCTGGAACGAGGAGAGCGTGAACACCAGCCAGGTCGGTCCGCCCACCAGCAGCACGCCCGGCGCCCGCAGCGGAAAAAAGGCCAGCGGCGCCACCAGCTCGAGAAACAGCAGAACCGTTTTTTTGCGGATCAGCAAGGGCAGCACGATGTCCGGCCGCGTCAAGATGGTCCGCACGGCTTCGCCCATGCTGTTTCCCAGGTGGCCGTAGTACAGCGTGAAATAGGGCCACGGCTGGGGGCCGCGAAAATACGGAAAGACCACCTGCATGGAAAACCACAGCCACACCCCCGCGAAGCACGCCAGCCCCAGGCCGCTGAGCATCCCCCGACGATCCGGATAGCTCACCGCCGCCGCGTAAAGACCCAGCATGCCCACCAGAAACGACATGTCCTCTTTCGTGGCCAGCGCCAGCAGCGAGAATACCCAGAACCAGCCGTAGCGCCGTCCGTACAGGTGATAAAACGCAAAAATGATCGGCGCGGTGGCGAACGCCAGCTCGTTGAACTGATCGTAATTGACTCCATGCATTGGATGATAAAGCAGGTAGGCAACCGCAAGCATTGCCGCGGCGGGCTCCGCTTCCCTGGAAAACGCCTGGCGTGCCAGCAGAAACACCGCCCATGCGCCGGCCGCCATGGCGATGGTCTGCGCCACCAGCAGGCTGGCCAGTGTCGGGACGGCCCAATAGGCGGGCACCAGCAGCAGGAACACCGGGGAATTGTGAATCCGGAAATGGCTGCCGCCCTCGTAGGTGTTGGACAAGAGCATGCCCTGGTGGGTGGTGGTCCAGAAGGCCTGCTCGAAGATCCCGAAGTCGGGGTCGCCGTGCTTCGCCGTGATGAGGCGGAGCACGCACAATACTGAAAAGATCGCCACGTAGACGAGCATGCTGACCACGACGATCCGGGCCGGACGGCGAAACACAGGGCCGCGCGCTTCTGGCATCCACAAAGCATCCCCTGCGAATGCGCGACAACCGGCAACAAAATGGCAACATTTTCCACCGGATGGCTCACTATACTGGCGGCAAAGGAGTCGGAACCAGGAATGCGCGCTGTCACGGGGGCGGCCACATTACCCATTCACGGTCCGGAGAAAAGTGATGAAGAAGTTGGGGGGCGACAGCATGGTCGTCCAGTTGTGCCCGAGATGCGGCGAGGCAATGCGGGTCTCGCACGATCCTGTCCCTTCGAGCGGCTCGTGGGTTTCCTACCAGTGCTCGCTGGAGGTCTGCGCGTTCCGTTTCAAGGTCTTTGAGTGCGGGCAGTCCGCCACCCGTTCCTCAGTCGCCACTCCCGGGCGCCGCGCGTGGCGACGCCGCGCTGTCTCAAAGGTTCGCGAGGCCTAGATGCCTTAAAGTCTCCGCCAGCTTGAGGCGGTGCACTTCCCCTCCGCCTTCCAGCGCGCGGAGCCGCTCCAGCATCGACTCCGATTGCTTGATCTCCCCGCCCTCGTGCAGAAAGCGCGCCAGATTTCCCAGCGCGTGCACGTTGTCCGCATCCAGCGCCAGCACTCGCCGCGCGGCCTCGATGGCGCGATCCGCCCGCCCCTCCATCCAGTGCATCTGGCTGGCGTTGTTCAGCGCGGGGACGAAGTCCGGCGCGCGCTCCAGCAGGGAATCAGAAAGGATGCGGGCGGGCGCGACCATCCCCCGCTCCAGCAGCGCGAGCGTCTCTTCGTGCATGGCGGCCAGCTCCAGCCGATCCGCGCCGTGGAGTCGCAGTGACTGGAAATACTCCCCGAGGTCGCGATCCAGGCTGCGTGCCTCGCGCTCCACATCCGCGAACCGCGCGTGGCGCGGCCAGCAGTCCAGGAAGCGCTGGAAGGTCATCCGCGCCAGGGCCGGCCGCACGTTGTGCAAGTACGCGCCGGCCAGCGCCAGCAGCAGCTCGGGATCGTCGGGCGCGGATTGCAGCAGCCTCTGCAGACCACGCTCGTAGTGCTCGATGTTCCCCATGTCGTAGTAGGCGTTCACCACCTGGGCCAGGCCGCGGACGCCGCGCGTCTGTTCGAAAAGCCGGTTGGTCAGGGCCAGCGCCTCGGCGTGGTCGCCGCGCGCGTACAGCCAGCGGACGGTCTTCAGTTCGGACACCAACTTAAGGGCGCGCTTGTTCACGACGCCTCCCAATCCTGTAACTTGATGCGATCCACCCGATCGATGCGCCAGCCGCCGCCCATGCGGATGATGGTCAGGCCCACAAGAGGGAGGGACACGCAGGTATGCATGCCCTTCGGTTCTCCTGGAACACCGGCATTCCTCCGCTGGTGAGCAGCACCGTCCCCACGTTCAGGTTGCCGGCGGCCACGCCGCCGCCGCCGACCAGGAGAGCGAGCGCGCCCGCCTTCTTCAGGGACGTCAAGGGAGGCAAGGGGTGTCGGATTGACGCCGATTCCGGCGATCTCGTTGCGCGGCCCGGAAAATTTGCCTGCAATCAGGAGGAATGACCGGCGCCGGGCCGGAATTCATCGGGGTATTCTTTACGAGAAAGAGGAGCGCATCGCCGTGGGTAAAGAGCTCAAACAGAAGAAGGAAGTCAAGAAGCCGAAGGGCGGCAAGAAGAAGTAGCCAGAGACGGCCCCGAAAGGGGCCGTCCGCTTCTCGTAAACTTCTTGTTCATTGTCGAGCGGTCGCCGTTGCCGTACACTGGCGGACCAGCGAAGTGCTCGACGTGAACCGCCCTTGATTGGGAGCGGCGCCTCCGCGGAAGTATTGAAGACCGCCGCCGTCGAAGAGGGCATGACGCCGCTGGCCGAGGTGGCGCTGGCGCTGATGCGCGATGGGGAAACCACCATCGAGGAGGCGCCGCGCCTGGTCTGGCTGCATCAGGCAGTGCCTGAAAAGGGGGAGCTTCATGCCTCGCCACGCCTTCCGCACCTCCACGCTTTTCGCCAGCATCCTGCTGGCTGGCCTGTTACTTGGATGCGGCTCGAACACGCTCGTGCAGTCATCCGGGGGGACGACCACGACGACGCCCACCGGCACCATCCTCGTCAACCACAGCCTCTTGCCCGGCGCCGCCCGCCGCGCATTCGTGGGAAACAAGGCGACTCAGTTCGTCTACTACGGGCTCGATCCGAGCGGCACGGTGATCTACGGGCCGGTCACCCTGCCACGTGCCCAGAGCCACGTGCTTTCCGGCGTGCCCATCACAGTCGTCCGGCTCAATACGGAGTATCGCGCCACCGACGGAAAGCTGCTGGGGTCCTCGTCGATGCCGGTGCAGGTGACCGCGAACAGCCTGGTGGAGGTGACCACCACTCCCAGCAACGTGACCACGCTGCAGGTGCAGAACAGCGGCAACAACGCGACGCAGATGGTCGTGAAGCTGGGCACCAATCCCACGCAGTTCAGCGACCTTACGGTGACCTATGTTTCCCCGACTCCCAGCGGCAGCCCCAGCCCGACGCTCACTCAGAGCACGGCGGATCCCGCGGTGGCATACCTTTTGCTGAACCCGAACGACATCGTGGAAATCACCAATAATTCGGATGCTTCGAACGTCCTGTTGGGACTGGTGGTGGCCTTCGAAACCGAGGCCGAGGCGTCTCCACCGCAGGAGCCTTATTGCCCGGGCGCCTTCAACTTGTTTCCCAACGGGGTCAACTACTTCGAGTGCAACATCAACAACGGTGCCAACAACAACGAGACGCTGGACATCTCCTGCAACCAGGGAGCGAACACGTACATCAACGTGCAGTGCAGCTCCGGTCCGCCGTGGACCGACAACGTGGACCCGAACAACATCACCAGCTTTGCGAACTCATTCGTGGATGCCGTTTCCGGCGTGGATGACAACTGCTGCCTGCCGGGCGTCTATCCCTATGGGCTGAGCAATTGCACCGCAACGCCGCAGAATTGTGTCCCTTCGCCGCCGTTTTTCACCGGCTCGCCAACGCCTTTGATCGGCCCGTTCTGCACGAACAACGCCTCGCACTGTAATATCTCGCGGGAGGCCGGCCAGAATGGCGGCACGGTTATCGTGCAATACCTGGGGAATATTGATTTGAATTCGCTCCCGTCGCCTTCGTGCACTGCCAGTCCCTAGGACCTTTTGGCCGCGTCGCGGCCGAGGTCACCGGGTCTTCTCGTCCACCGCGAGGTAGAAGTTTCCGTACGGCTCGCCGTCGAGGGAGATCTGGAAAATCCAGTCCTGGCGCTCGGGGAAATGGAGCTGCACGGCCTGGGTGTACATCCAGTCGTCGCGCTCGGGCGAGGTCTTGACTACTTTCACGTCCCACTGGCCGACGGTGGCGCGCGGCCCGATCAGGCCGATGCTCATCTGGTGCTCACCGGGCTCCAGGTTCGACCACACCACGTGCACGTAGGCGCGGCCTTCCACCGGGAATGAGGGCGCGTTGATGCGGTTGAAGACGCCCAGCAGGTCGGTGCCGCGGGGCGACTGGCGGACCTCGTGGCAGAGGAGAAAGGCGCGCAGCAGGGGAGGCATGCGGCTTCATTCGCAGGACGGGGGATGACCGCCTCCGAAGCTGCCGCCGTGCCCGCGCGCCTTGTCCTCGTATTGCTGCTCGCCGCTCTCATCGTCATCCAGGTGACCCAGGTCGTTGGCGAGGAGCGCGACGTCGAGCACGAGATCGGTCAATGCCGGGGAGAGGCCGCCCAGTTTCCCGGGGTCAGCGGCCTCATCCTGACCACCCGTCCGCTGCACGCCCGCGCCTATCTCCGCCTGGGAGGCGACAAGCCGAAGTTCCTGGGCCGCACGCCGCTGCTCGTCTCTTACACGGACACGTTCCGGAAGCAACTCGAGCGGGCGATGGCGGCCGGCGAGGCGCCCCGCGTCGACCTTCTGCGCTCGGGCTACCACGGCCACGTCCAGCTCGGCCCGCCGCCCGCGGAAGTCACCGTGCAGGTCGTGGAGCTCACCCCCAATTTCCCCGTCCTGTCCCTGTTTTTCTACATCTACCCCTGGCTGCTGGGCGCCACCCTCCCGCTCGGCATGCTCATCGTCCTCACGGCGCGGCGGGGAAATTAGCCGTCCCGCGCGAAGCCGCCGCCATGCAGGATTTCGAGAAACTCGGCTTGTTCTACCTGGGACGGGCGGTCGACGACGGCCAGCCCGTGCTCTACGACTCCAGTGATCTGGTCACCCACGGCGTGTGCATCGGCATGACCGGCAGCGGCAAGACCGGCCTGTGCGTCGGGCTCATCGAAGAGGCGCTCATTGACTCGATTCCGGTGATCGCCGTCGATCCCAAGGGCGATCTGGGAAACCTGCTGCTCAATTTTCCGCAACTGCGTCCCGAGGATTTCGCGCCCTGGACGCAGCAGCCCGCCGAGACCGCGCAGCGCTGGCGGGACGGCCTCGCGGCGTGGGGGCAGGACGGCGCCCGCATCCAGCGCTTGCGCGACGCCGCGGAATTTCGCCTGTACACGCCGGGCAGCAGGTCGGGGCGCCCGGTGTCGATCATGCGGCCCTTCGACGCGCCCTCCGCGGACGAAGATGAGGAATCCCGGCGCGAGCGCATCCACGCCAGCGTGAGCGCGCTGCTCGGCTTGCTGGGCATCGAGGCGGATCCTTTGCAAAGCCGCGAACACATTCTGCTCTCCACCATCGTGCAAAATGCGTGGCAGGCGGGCCGTTCGCTGGACCTCGGCGGCATTATCTCGGAAATTCAAAAACCCCCGGTGACCCGCGTCGGCGTCATGGACGTCGACACGTTCTTCCCGCCCAAAGAGCGCTCCGAGCTCGCCATGCGGCTCAACAACCTGCTGGCCTCGCCTTCCTTCGCGGCCTGGTCGGAGGGAGAGCCGCTCGACATCGACCGCATTTTGTACACCGAGTCCGGCCGGCCCCGCGCGGCGATTTTCAGCATTGCCCACCTGGGCGACGCGGAGCGGATGTTCTTCGTGAGCCTCCTCTTGTCCAATGTCGTGGGATGGATGCGCCGCCAGTCGGGGAGCGCAAGCCTGCGCGCGCTGCTGTTCATGGACGAGATTGCCGGCTATTTTCCGCCGGTCGCAAATCCCCCGTCAAAGCCGCCGCTTCTCACCCTTCTCAAGCAGGCGCGCGCCTTTGGCCTGGGGGTTTTACTGGCCACGCAAAATCCGGTGGATCTCGATTACAAGGGATTGTCCAACACTGGCACGTGGTTCATCGGACGCCTGCAGACTGAGCGGGACAAGCAGCGCGTGATGGAGGGGCTGGAGGGTGCCTCCGCGGGCCGCGCGTTCGACCGCGCGAAAATGGAATCGGTCCTGGCCGGGCTGGGCAGCCGGAAATTTCTGCTGCACAACGTGCACGAGGATGAGGACGTCGTTTTCGAGACGCGTTGGACCCTGTCGTACCTGGCCGGCCCGCTGACCCGCGCGCAGCTCAAGCAGCTGGGCGGGTTCGCGCCAACCGTGCCAGCGCCTTCCACGCTTCCAGCGCCGGCGGCCTCCCGTCCCGTGGTGGACTCCGCAATTCCCCAATATTTCCTTGCGGCCCGCGGATTGGCCCGCCGCGTGATTTACCGTCCCATGCTTTTCGGCGAGGCCGACGTGCAATTTGTCGACGCAAAGCGCGGCGTCGACTCAAGCCACGATATCCGCGCCGCGGTGGATGTCGTCGACGGTCCGCTCGCGGTAGAGTGGGAGCGCGCGCAGGCTCTGCAAACCGCGGCCTGTGACCTGGAGAGCGAACCGTTGGACGGCGCCGGGTTTGCGCCGCTCCCGTCCGCCGCGGCAAACGTCAAGAAATACGCGGCGTGGTCGAGGGACTTCGCCGGCTGGATTTATGCCACGCAACAACTGGAGCTGTTCACCAGCCCATCGCTGAAGCAGACTTCCAGGCCGGGCGAGGACGAGCGAGCCTTTCGCATCCGCCTCCTACAGGTCGCGCGCGAGCAGCGCGACGCGGAAAAGGAGAAGCTGCGCCGTGCCTATGCCTCCAAATTGACCACCGCCGAGGACGGCGTGCGCCGCGCCGAGCATGCGGTGCAGCGGGAAGAGGCCCAGTCCCGCGATTCCATGTTGTCCACGGCGCTGCAGATCGGCGGCAGCCTGCTGGGCTCGTTCATGGGCCGCCGCACCAGCATGGTGAGCGCGGGCGTATCGGCCGCGCGGGGCGTGGGTCGCAGCGCCACCCAGGCGTCCGATGTGCGCCGCGCCGAGCAGAACCTGCAGGTGGCCAGCGCCCGCCGGGACGACCTGCAGTTCCAGTTCCAGGCGGATCTCGCGGCCGTGGAGGCGCGCGTCGACCCCTCCACAGAGGTGTTCGAGACTACCGCGGTCAAGCCGAAGAAGGCCAACATCTCGGTGCGCCTGCTGGCCCTGGCCTGGGCTCCGCACGACGCGGAAAGCGGAAAGCCGCTCTGGGAATAGAGGTGTCGGCACAGCCGACGCCACAATAGTTTTAACGGCCTGCTTCTGGGCCTGTTCCCAGCGTTTCACCGCGAGTTGGTAACTCGCTCAAAAGATCATATCCCGATGTAGAATCTTGACGCGTCTGCCTCGTCAGCGTGTACCTTCCAGCCAGTTTTGCGCTCCAACGCGATGTGCCGGCCTTCCGCAAAGAGCATGATACACAGGCCAGGGCAAGATTTTCCGCTCTTGTTCCCCCACCGTCCCTGCGTGGCCGCACGTGATCGATGTGAAAAGTGGCTTCCTGGCCAGCCTGGGAAAGCCGGCAATACTCACAGCGCTGAGTTGCGCGCTGCCTGACGCGTCGCTGCAGCGACACGGGCACATATCCAGAGGTCACGCGCTGACGGAATCGGCGCCTCGCGCCCTCAGTCGCAGGAGCGAAAGCAGATCGGAGAGGTCGACCAGCCCTTCGGCTTCCGCGCGTTCGTCGTCGCTCAGCGTTTCGCCGCCATCCTGCTTTTCCAACAGTGCCTGAAGCCGACGATCGACGCCTTCCGGCAGAGTGAGACCCGCCAGGTCACCTGGCACGCGCAGCACCAGGTCCAGCGTCGTGCTTTCTTCGGCTTCACCCATTTGCCAGCCCCTCCGTTCAGGCGATGCACGGCGATTGTAACGGATGGACTTCGCCGTGGTGGAGAGCAACCCTTCGGCGCGGCCGGAGCGCCAGCAGCGTTACGCTTCGAAGGTTTCCTCGAACGCCGCGCTCACCGTTGCTTCCGAGCGCTTCTCGGCCGCCTGCCGCACCCGTGCGGCGATGCGCGCGTCCTCGCGTTGATCGCCCAGCGCCTTGACGGCGGCCACGGCGTCACCGGCGCGCCCCTCAAGAATGACCTTCAGCAGATATTCCAGCGCCCGCTCGCTGCGGTGCATCGCGATGGCCCGAAACGTCTGCGCGCGCTCGCGGGCCAGCGGCGTCTGCTCGGCGAATTCCACCAGCAGGTCGAGCGCGTCGTCGCGCCGTGATTCCCCGAGCGCGATGGCGGCCAGCTCGCGCTGCGCCCCATCGTGGCCTTCCAGGGTCTTGCGCAGGTGGGGAAGCCCCCAGTCCGGAGCCAGCGCCAGCAGCCCGGCAAAACAGGCCAGCAGCACCGGGGGAGCGTCCCGCTCGCGCTGCGCCGCCATGAGCAGCACCGCCGCCCCGGCCCGCGCGCCGCAGTGCGCCAGCGCATCCGCCGCGGCCTGCCGCACAGCGGGGTCGCCGTCCCCCATTTTATCGGCTGCCAGCAGCACGAGGTCCTCGAACCCCAGGTTGGCCAGCGCCAGCAGCGCCCGCGCGCGCACCGGCCCGGCGCTGTCGGACCGCCCGCCCCACACCGGCTCCGGCTGCACGATTTGCGCCGCGATCAGGAAAGGCTGCGCGTCGCGACAATTCCCAAAGTCGAGCGCTTCGATCAGGGCAAGCTTCGCAAGACACCCCGGATCCTCTTTCGCGGAAAGCATGCGAAACCGCTCGAATGCCTCCAGCAGGTCGCTTTCGAAGCCGTTCAGGGCGCCCTCCCGAATGATTTTCGCGGCGCGCGCCACCACCACGTGCTGCGCGCTGCCCAGGGCGCGGCGGATTTTCTCCAGCGCGTCCCCATCCAGCGGCCCGCGGGCCATTTCGGCCAGGGCGCGTGCCTCGTCGCTGGCGCCGGCGCGTTTCTTGCTCATTGCCAGAGCGCTTGCCAGATCCCCGACCGGGTCCCCGGAAGGCGTGCCGCGGCCTCACGCGCGTCGCGTGACCCGGAAAGCTGCTCCACCACTTC
Organism: Armatimonadota bacterium; assembly: GCA_016868975.1. Classification (GTDB taxonomy): domain Bacteria; phylum Vulcanimicrobiota; class Xenobia; order RGZZ01; family RGZZ01; genus VGFD01. Next base: position 11,351 of record VGFD01000098.1, read on the forward strand.
GGGCGGCGTCTCAGCCGCCACCGGCAGGGCAAGTAGAAACCACGTCAAGAGCCCGACGAGGATGCGTCTGGTCATTGCCGCCCACACTTCTGCGGCGATTGCGATGTCCTGCCGAAAGGGCCCGGCCCTGCAGGGCCAGAAAGGCCCGCCATGCGTATCGCTCTTTTCCTCCTCGGTCTTACGCTCGTCCTCACGTCGCCCGCGAGCGCGCGTGATTATATTCTCTATTCCCGGATCGGGGACGTGGACGCAGACCGGGTGGCCGAGCGCGTGGTGATCTACTCGAGCAACCCCAATCCGCGTAAAGGGAAATCCGTCGCGCTGGCCGTTCAAGAAAAGCGCGGAGGCCAGTGGCGGACGGTGTTTCGTGAGAAGTCGGTGGACCACGAATTTCATCCCGAGAACAACAACCTGGCCGCCCAGACCGGGGGGATGAAGACCGGCCTCTACATCCGCAAGACCGACGCGCGCTACCCGGATATTTTCATCGTGTTCACTCCCAACAGCGGAGATTTTTTCCTGTACCGCTACAACGGCAGCACGTACAAGCTGCTCGACGTCGGTAACTGACGTGGCGCGGGGCATCGAGGCGGCGCAGGGCGCCTACGGCGCCGGCGATTTCGAAGAGTGCGTCCGGTTGTGCCGTACCCTGGTGAACTCCAATCCGCGTGACGCGCAGGCGCTGCGCTGGCTTGGCATGGCGCTGTGGAACCTGGGCAAGCGCAAGGAATCAGTGGAATTCATGCAAAAGGCGGCGCGCAGCGATCCGCAAAATCCACAGATACAGTCCTTGCTGGCGGTGTCGTACAACGCGCTGGGCAACGACGAGAAGGCCGAGCGGCATTTCGAGCGCGCCTACGTCTGGCCTCGGCGCGCGCGGCCGATCTGGTCCCTTTGTCGCAGGCCATGGTGGGAAACGGCCATCCGCTGCTGGCCGTGAAGTGCCTCACCCGGGCGGCCGCGCTGGCGCCACGCGAGGCCACCGTGCACAGCCTGCTGGGCATCGCGCTGGTGGGTGCAGATCGCCGCGCCGACGCCGAGCAGGAATTTCTCCAGGCAGTGAAGCTCGATCCCAGGCACGTCCCCGCGCAAACCAACCTGGCCAGCCTGTACGTGCTGGAGAGCCGGCTCGAGGAAGCGGAAATTCATTTTCGCAAGGCGCTGGAGGAAGATCCGGACAACGCGCTGGCGCACTGGAACCTGTCCCTGCTGATGCTGTAAGCCGGCCGCTACGAGGAAGGATGGATCCACTGGCGATGGCGCTTTGCGGCCGGCATCGTGCGCCCCACGCCGTTCAAGATTCCGGAGTGGAACGCCGCGCCGCAGCCCGACAAGAAATTGCTCGTGGTGTACGAGCAGGGATTTGGCGACACGCTGCAATTCGTGCGCTACCTGCCGATAGTGCGCTCGCGAGTGGGCCAGATCCAGTTGCTCTGCCCCCCGCAACTGCGGCGCCTGCTTGAAGGCACGCCCGGCGCCGACATCTTGCTGGTCGACGGCAAAGCGGTGCCGGACGCCGATTTGCAGGCCCCGCTGGCCAGCTTGCCGCTGGTCATGCGCACCACGGTGGACACCATCCCCGCCGCCATCCCCTACATCATGGCGCCCCCCGAGGAAGTCGTGCGCTGGAAGGCGCGCCTGGGAGAGGGTTTCAAAATCGGGCTCGTCTGGTGCGGAAA
>VGFD01000099.1 GCA_016868975.1 Armatimonadota bacterium
GTCCCTGGCCGGTGGGCGAGATCTCATAGCGGAGCGGCTGCGCGAACCGCAGCGAGAGGCGCACTCGATTCCCGCCCAGGTCGCGCACCGTGGCCGAGCGCACCAGCTCGTTGGGCACTCCGGGCACGCGGCGCGCCGACGCCCCCAGCACCGCCGGGTAGACTTCCACGTCCAGCGACATCGCGTTGGACGACTCGTCCACCTCGTATTCCACCGGCGAGGTGGACACGATGAAGATGCGCAGCTTGCCGTGGCTGCCGTTCACTTCGAAACCGGTGATCTCGGGGGCGCGCGCGACCACGGCCGAGGTCGCCAGCAACATCAGCGCGACAACCCCCCGCAGCCAGCTCATGGGGGTTGATCGCCCTGACGGGCTCAGTGGGTTAGTGTGGCGCATGGTTGCCTCACGAATTCGGGCGGTTTCCGGCAATGTCCTGTGGCTACGCCCTCCGGGAGGATTCGCCATGGCGGGCGGCCAAGTGCAGCGCCCTTCCATGGAGATCATCATCAAACCCGACTACGAGGCGATGTCGCGGGAGGCCGCGCTCATCGTGGGGCGGGTCATTCGAGAGGGTCCGCGGCCGGTCATCGGCCTGGCCACCGGCTCGACGCCCGAAGGAATGTACCACGAGCTGGTCCGCCAGCACCGAGACGAGGGACTGGATTTTTCCCGGGCGACCACCTTCAACCTCGACGAGTACGTCGGCCTCGCGCCCGACCATCCCCAATCGTACCACCACTACATGCGGCACCACCTGTTCGATCACGTCAACCTCAACCGCGACCGCACGCATTTGCCGGACGGCCTTTCCGAGGATATTCCCGCCCACTGCCGCGCCTACGAGCAGGCAATCGTGGAGGCCGGCGGCATCGACGTGCAGGTCCTGGGGATCGGCTCGGACGGCCACATCGGCTTCAACGAGCCCTCCTCTTCGCTCGGCTCGCGCACCCGCATCAAGACGCTCACCCAGGAAACAATCGCGGCGAACGCGCGGTTCTTCGCGACCTCCGAGCAGGTGCCGCGCCACGTGATCACCATGGGGGTGGGCACCATCATGGATTCCCGATTTTGCCTTGTGCTGGCCAGTGGCGGCGCCAAGGCGGACATCGTGGCCCGCGCGGTGGAGGGCCCGGTCACGTCCATGGTGCCGGCCAGCGCGCTGCAGTTTCACCCGCGCTGCTCCCTTATAATCGACGAAGCGGCCGCCGCGAAACTGGAGCGCGCCGCCTATTATCGCTGGATTTACGATCACAAACCGGATTGGCAGCGTGTTTAAGTGAAAACCCAACAGGCCGAAGTCGTCGCCCTTCGCCACCTCGCGCCGGACGTGCGCGAGCTGGTGCTGCAACCCCTCGAGGAAAAGGTTTCGTTCAAGCCGGGCCAGTGGATTTCGGTTCACTTGCCGATCGGCGAAAAGCCGCTGGTGCGCGCTTACACCATGGCCGAGCCGGAATCCGACGACGGCACGCTGGTGCTCTGCTTTGACCGGGTGAAGGGAGGCGCGGCCTCCAATTACCTGTTTTCCGTTGACGTGGGCACGCGTTTTCCGATCTCCGCGGCGCTGGGTAATTTCACCCTGCCGGACCCGCTGGAAACGCCGCTGGCCTTCGTGACGTGGTTTACCGGAATCGTGCCCATCCACTGCATGCTCACGGATATGGAGCGCCGCGGCCTGACCCCGCGGACCGTGCTGCTCTACGGCGCGCCGAACTCCGACGAGCTGATCTACCACGCGCAGTTGCAGGAAATGGCCGTGCGCCACTCCTGGCTGGAATATCACCCGATCGGAAATGCCGCCGAGCCGGACCGCACGGTGGAGGACGTCCTCGCCGCCCTGCCCGGGGTCATGGCGAAAACATTTCCGGAAGGCCCAGGCCCGGGCGAGGTCGTCCCCATGCTGTGCGGCATCCGCGCGGTGGTGCTGCCGGCCCGCGAGTGGTTCATGACCGAGAGAGGCTTCGCCCGCCAGTCCGTCCGTAAGGAAACCTACGATTAAGGCTCAATGGTCCGCTTCGCGCACCAGGTTCACGTTCCACTCGGGCACCTCGACCACCAGGTCCCGCGAACCGTCGGGCACCGCCTGGCAGCCCAACCGGGAATGGATGGTCAACCCGCGGGCCTGCTCGAGCTGGTCTTCCTCGTCCTCGGTGGCCTCATTGCAGGCGTCGAGTCCCTCGCGCACGATGACGTGGCAGGTCGAGCAGGCGCACACTCCGCCGCACGCGTGGTCGAGCCCGATATCGTGGGCCAGCGCAACGTCGAGAATACTCCCAGGCTGCCCGGTCCGTCCGTAGGGGATTTTTTCCGGCTCGACGCTCACCGGCACGTCTCCCTGCCCCGGCACCTTGAACGTGATGGTGTAGGGCTTCGTGGGAAGCGCGAATTCGGCCGACTCGATATACGGATTGGTGCCGCCCATAAACTAGCCCTCGTTTTCTTCCTTCCAGGCTTCCAGCCAGGCCATCTGGATCGCTTCCAGGCGGCCCTCGTTGGAATGCTTCGGATCGTCCTTGAAATCACTCAATTCGGTGACCCAGCGGTGCAGGTCAGTAAAGCGCACTTCGAGCGGCTTCACCTGTGGGTGCGCCTCCAGCAGTGCAAGGCCGATATCCTCGGAATCCGTCCAGGTCAATTTCATTCTTTTTGCCCCTCCTCGTGATCTGATCCGGGGCCCCCCCCAATCCTGGCCATCACGTCGTCCACCGCGCGCCCGGAAATCGCCGACTTCAGCGCGTTGTTCATCATCGCTTCGGCCAGCGGCTGATACACTTCTTGCAGCGCCGCGTGCCGCGCTTCGAGCAATTCCCGATCGTCGGACTCCAGCACTTCGGACAGCGCCGCCACGGCCGCTTCGATCCGCTTGCGCTCTTCTTCAGCGATCAAGCCGCCGGTGCGCGCCAGCTCCTTCTCGGCCACGCGGACGTCCGAGCGCGCTTCCACCCGCTTCTCGGCCAGCATGCGCGCCGCCATGTCGGACTCGGCGTGCTCGAAGGATTCCTCCAGCATGCGCGCGATCTCGTCCTCGGACAGTCCGTGCGACGGCGTCACCGCCACCGACACCGATTTTCCGCTGCGCAATTCGCGCGCGGTCACGTTTAAAATTCCGTTCGCGTCGATCAGGAACGTCACTTCGAAGCGCGCCATCCCGGCCGGCATCGGATCGAATCCCTTGAGCTGGAAGCGCGCCAGGCTTCGATTATCGCTGGCCAGCTCGCGCTCGCCCTGGAGCACGTGGATGTCGGTGGAAACCTGCCCGTCCACCGACGTGGTGAAGGTTTCCCGCGCGCTGGTGGGGATGGTGGTGTTGCGCGAAATCAGCACGTTCATCACGTTGCCCAGTGTCTCGATACCCAGGGAAAGGGGAATCACGTCAAGCAGCAGCATGTCCTGCGTGCCGCCGGCCATGATGTCCGCCTGCACCGCGGCGCCGAGCGCCACCACCTCGTCGGGATTGATCTCGACGTGCGGGCGTTTCGAAAAGATCTCCTGCACCCGCCGGCGGACCAGCGGCATGCGGGTGGTGCCACCCACCAGCACCACTTCGTCGATGTCCTCCACGCCCAGCGCGGCGTCCTTGAGCGCCAGCCGGCAGGGCTCCACGGTGCGCTCGACGATGTCGGCGATCCGCTCCTCCAGCTCCACCCGGGTCATCAAGCGGCTGAAAGTGCGCCCGTCGCCGAGCGGCACCTCGATCTCGGTGACCTCGCGCTCGGACAGGTCGATTTTCCCCCATTCGGCGGCCACCTTGAATTGCTGCACGAGATTCGCGGTGCGCTCCAGGGGATATTTTTCCAGCGCTTCGCCGATCAGCACGCCCATGATGCGGCGATCGATGTCATCCCCACCCAGGTGGGTGTCCCCGCTGGTGGCCAGCACTTCAAAAATCCCGTCGTGCACGCGCAGAATGGAAATGTCGAAAGTGCCGCCGCCAAAATCGTACACCGCGATGATCCCGCGGTCGCGCCGCTCCAGCCCGTAGGCCAGGGAGGCCGCCGTGGGCTCGTTCACGATGCGCAGCACTTCGAGCCCGGCCAGGCGGCCGGCGTCGCGCGTCGCCTGGCGCTGCGCGTCGTTGAAATATGCGGGGACGGTGATGACCGCCTGGCTGGCCTCGGCGCCCAGGTATTCTTCCGCTCGAACTCTCAACGCCCGCAGAATAATCGCGGAAATCTCCTGCGGCGTATATTCTCCGCCGCCGACCCGCAAACGGACCACCTCCGGGCTCTCCGGATTGACCTGGAACGGGAAGAAGTGCAGCTCTTCGTGGAGGTCCTGCAGGCCGCGCCCCATGAAGCGCTTGACCGAATAAGCGGTATTCTCCGCATTCGTGGTCAGCAGGGCCCGCGCTTCGTGGCCCACCAGCGGGCCTTGCGGCCCGAACGAAACCACCGAGGGAAGCAGCACGCGCCCCTGTCGGTCCGGGATGACGCGCGGCTCGCCGCGGTGCATGTAGGCGACCAGGCTGTTGGTCGTGCCCAGGTCGATTCCGATGATAATGCCCATGGGGTCTCCGAGTGTGCGATGCTACGCACCGCAGCGCCGTGTCTCTCAGGCGCCGAGGGTCTGCGTGATGTCGCGGATGATGTTTTTGTAATACTTCCGCACTCCGAGGTTGGTTCGGAGCTGGTCGGCGATTGCAGTGCGGGCGGCCGCGTCGGGTGCCTCGCCAAGGGCGTCCCAATCCGCGAAGATGGCCTCCAATTCCTGGTCCTTGCCGCGGACGCGCCCGCGGAAATCCTCCAGGTCGTGCTCCAGGTCGGCACGCGCGTCGGCCGCGGCGGCATCCTCGATGCGCTCGCCGACTTCCATCATCTCCATGAGAAAGGCGGGATCCGGTGGCGCGTCTGCCTTTCCGCCCAGCCGCTCCAGGAGATACTCGGCCCGCGCCAGGGGCTCGCGCAGCGTGCGGTAGGCCTGGTTGAGCACCGCCGCGTTGCGGGTCGCGATGGCCACCTCGTCGGGCGTGGCGGCCGCGAAATTGTCCGGGTGCAGCTTGCGGGAAAGCTCGTAGAAACGCGCGCGCAGGGCGTCGGCGTCGATTTTCATGCGGCGCGGCACGCGCATCACCTGGAAATAGTCCAGGGTTTCCGGAAACGGCTGGAAGTAGCCGCAGGCGTGGCAAGCGACGTCGTTCCCGGTCTGGGTCGCGCACTTCCAGCAGGTGGTCGCGATGCTCACGGGCGCTACGCGGAGAACGAACTCCCGCAGGAGCAGCTCTTCTTGGCGTTCGGATTTTCGAACTTGAATCCGCCGCCGATCAGCGAGTCGGAATAATTCAGCACCATGCCGCGCAAGAAAATCGAGCTCTTGCGGTCCACGATCAAGGTGACCCCGTCGTATTCCAGCACGATGTCGGTGGGCTTGATCTCGTTGTCCTCGAAGGACATGGTGTACGACAGGCCGGCGCAGCCGCCGCCCTTGACGCCCACGCGCAAGACCATGCGGTCAAGGCCCTTCTTCTCGCGAAGCCGGTTGACTTCGTCGAGCGCCTCGGGGGTGAGCGACACGACGCCCTTCGGCTTCGGCGGCGCGTCCGCCGTCGTCAACAATTCCTGCGGTGTACCGTCGCTGGCGGGACTCAGCGCTGGACTGTTCGTGGTATCTGTCTCTGGGGCCATGGGACTCTCCTACGCCTGCGCCACCGCGGTCTGGGGCCGCTGGGCCTTGTTCTGGTAGTCGGCCAGCGCCGCCTTGATGGCGTCCTCGGCCAGCACCGAGCAGTGGATCTTGACCGGCGGCAGCGACAGCTCCTCAACGATGTCGGTGTTCTTGATGGTGAGCGCCTCGTCGATGGTCTTGCCCTTCAGCCACTCGGTGGCCAGCGAGGACGACGCGATGGCCGAGCCGCAGCCGAAGGTCTTAAACCTCGCCTCTTCGATGACCCCGGACTCGGCGGCCACGCGGATCTGCAGTTTCATCACGTCGCCGCACTCCGGCGCGCCCACGATCCCCGTTCCCACGTTGGGATCGTCCTTGGGCAGGCTGCCGATGTTGCGCGGGTTGTTGTAGTGGTCGAGAACCTTCTCGCTGTATGCCATTTCCTCTGCCTCCTGAATGTTGCCGTGATTATAACGATTGAGTCAAACGCAGGTTGCGGGCTCGTCAATGGGTCGCCCACTGTACGCTCTTTAAGTCCACGCCCTCTTTCACCATCTCGTAGAGCGGAGACATCTCGCGCAAGCGCTGCACGTTCTTGATGACCAGGTCGGCCACCCGATCCACCTCCTCCTCGGTGTTGAAACGGCCCAGGCCGAAGCGCAGCGAGGAGTGGGCGAGGTCGTCGCCCACGCCCAGCGCCTTCAGCACGTACGAGGGCTCCAGCGTGGCCGAGGTGCAGGCCGAGCCGGAGGAGAGCGCCACGTCCTTGTTGAGTCCCATCAGCAGCGACTCGCCTTCGACGTACGCGAAGCTCATGTTGAGGTTGTTGGGCAGGCGGTGCTCGGCGCTGCCGTTCACAAAAACCTCGTTGAGCGCCTCGCTGAGCCGCGCGTGGAGCCGCTGGCGGAGCCCGAGCAGGCGCTTGTTCTCGAGGTCCATCTCGGTGCGCGCGATCTCCGCGGCCTTTCCGAAGCCCACGATGGACGGCACGTTGAGGGTGCCGCTGCGCATCCCGCGCTCGTGTCCGCCGCCGTGAATGATGGCCTCCAGCCGCACCCGCGGCTTCTTGCGGCGCACGTACAGCGCGCCGATCCCCTTGGGGCCGTACATCTTGTGGGCGGACATCGACATCACGTCGATGCTCTGCTTGTCCACGTCGATGGGAATGCGGCCCACCGCCTGGGCGGCGTCGGTGTGGAAGAGGATCCCCTTCTGGTGGCACAACGCGCCGATCTCGGCAACCGGCTGCACCACGCCGATCTCGTTGTTGGCCGCCATGAGCGTGACGAGGATGGTCTTGTCCGTGATCGCCTCGCGAATCTGGTCGATGGTCACCAGCCCGTCAGTTCCGACCGACAGGTAGGTTACCTCAAAGCCCTGGCCCTCCAGGTACTTGCAGGTGTCGAGCACGGCCTTGTGCTCGATGTTGCAGGTGATGATGTGGTTGCCCTTTTCGCGATACATGTGCGCCGCGCCGATGATGGCGAGGTTGTCGGACTCGGTGGCCCCGCTGGTGAAGATGATCTCGCGGGGATCGGCGCCGACCAGGTCCGCGATCTGCTTGCGGGCCTTCTCCACGGCCTCCTCGGCGCGCCAGCCCCAGGGATGGCTGCGGCTCGCGGCGTTCCCGAACTCCTCGGTGAAATAGGGGATCATCGCTTCCAGCACGCGCGGGTCGACCGGGGTGGTGGCGTGGTTGTCCATGTAGATCGGCTTCATCGTCTATCCTCGCTCCGCGGCGGTGGTGACCGCCCCTTTCTCTTCCGTGCCGGGCCGACGGCACTTGCTCCGAATCTCTTCGAGCGTGATCTCTTCGAGCAGCTCGAGCACGCGCTCCTGAATGATCCGCATGGGCTCGACGATGTCACAGGTGTGCGCGAGAAGGCACGAGAGGTCGTCGTTCAAGCAGCGGACCAGGTGGACCGGCCCCTCCACCGCGGAAATCACCGACGACACGTTGATGTCCCGCGGCTCGCGGGCCAGCACGTAGCCGCCGGTCGGCCCGGCGTGCGACTTCACCAGCCCCGCGCGGGCCAGCTTCTGCAAGATCTTGGCCAGCAGCTCGGGGGGGATGTTGTAGGCCTCGGCGATCTCCTTGGCGCAGGCAAGCCGCCCCGGCTCCTGTTGGGACAGGTACCCGAGGGCCAGAAGCCCGTAGTCGGTTGCCATGGAAAAGCCCAGCACTGCGTCTTAACTCCGACAGATTGAATCCCCGAACGTTTCGGTCGGATACATTATACCCGCGGCGTCAAGCACCTTCAAGGGCGTTTTGACAGTCCGCCTGAATGTCCCCGTAGAAGAGCAAATACAGCCCCCCTACCGCTGACCTACAGCGCCCCCTGATATCATGATCTCGACGGCAGAACAACAAGCGATGTCGTCGCCTCATTGTCTCCATACCTGCACAAATGCATCATCTTTAAGCGGCCTTCCGCAATCAGGCCGCTTTTCATTTTACTGCGGCGGATTGCTGGAGATGTTCATCCGCAGCCAGTGGTTGACGATGTCCTCCCGGGACGTGCAGCGGGCCGGGTCGAGATCGGGGTGCGTCCAGGTGAACGCCTCCTCCAGGAAGTGCGAGAGGAGGTGCCCGGTCACTCCCCAGATCAGGTGCGTGCCCCCGCGGAAGTAATAGATAGGGTAGAACACGTGCCCGTCGAACTCGCGCTCCTCGATGTGGACCAGGGCGGGGTCGCGCAGCGTGTCCAGGGGCACCGAGAAGATGTCCGCGATCTCGATCGGGCTTGGGACGAACGGGTATGGCCAGGGGATGCGCCCCACGTACGGGGTGATCACGTAGCGGGTGATGGTGATCATGTCGTCGAGCGCCCCCAGGACGTCCACCTCCGCGGACTTCAGCCCGATCTCCTCGTCGCTCTCGCGCAGCGCCGTCCCGAGCAGGTCGGCGTCCTCCTCGTGGCGGCCGCCGCCGGGAAACGACACCTGCCCCTTGTGGTGGCGCACCGTGTCCGTGCGCAGCGTGAAGAGCAGATGCAGCGCGCCCTCGTGCTCGAAAATCGGCAGGAGGACGGCGGCCTGCCGCAGGTCCGGGCGGTCGATGGTGAGCCGCTCGCGGGTGGCCAGCGTGCGGCGGATTTGCTCCAGCGTTCTGATCCAGGGGGAGTCGCCTTCGGGGCCCCCTGGAGCCTCCGTCACGGTGTCCCTCACTTGATGGCCAGCGTTGCGATGCGATGCGCCAGGGTGTTTACCGTGATCATGGGATTGACCCCGGTCGGGGAGGGGAAGATCGACGCGTCCGCAAGGTACAGCCCCTTCACTTCGTGGCTCTGGCCAGAGGCGTCCACCACGGACGTCCTGGGATCCGCCCCCATGGGGCACGAGCCCTGGGGATGCGCCGAAAACAGCGACAGGCTGTTGGGTCGATACGGCATGCGGTCGAGCTTTTCGATGTCCTTTTCGGTGCGGATGTACACCTGCTCGGAGTGCGTGGTGGACACCCACTTCGCGCCGGCCGCCAGGAAAATCGAGGCCATCACCTTGTGCGCGTGGCGGATTTTCGCCCAGTCGCGCTGGTTGATCGTATATTCGATGAGCGGCCGCCCGGCCCGATTTACCGACACGCTCCCCCGCGACGAATCGCGCACTTGCGCGTAGAATGCCGAAATGTGGTTGTAGAGCGCCATCACCTCGTGAAGACCCAGGCCGGGCGTGGCGCTGGCCAGCAGGCCGGGACGCGAGAAAATCCCCTCGATGATGAAGCCGCCTTCGGTATCGCCTTTTTCCGGGGTGAAGTCGTGGGTGTACACGCACTGCGGGATTCCCGCGTACCCCTTGATCTCTTCCTCAAAAACGCCCATGCAGGCGGCCAGCGGATGCAGCGCAAGCCCCTGGCCCACCCGCCCATTGGAATTGGCCACCCGGCTGTTCAGCAGGATCTGCGGCGTGTTGATGGTGCCCGCGCACAGGAATACCCGAGGCGCGCGGATGAGCAGCCGCCGCGGTGGATTTTGCGGTGGCGGGATTTCGCCCGGCCTGGGATCGGCGTCCCGCACCGCCGCTTCAATTCCCCTGACGCGGCCGTTTTCCACCAGGATGCGCTCCACCGTGGCAAAGGGAAACAGCCGGGCGCCCGCCTGCAGGGCCCGCGGCACGTACACCGTGAGGGAGTTCACCTTGCGGTCGAAGGTGCAGCCAAGCTTACAAAAGCCGCTCTGCAGACATCCCTCGCGGTTGTGCATGAAGGTATCGGTGCGGATTCCCTTGACTTTCGCGCCGCGCTGCAAAATGGTGTCGTTCTTGTTGACCATCGACTGGGGCAGTTTCTGCACTTTTTGATCCCGCTCGACCGCCTCGAAATGCCCCAGCAGCTCGGCTTCGGTGAATGCGTCCAGGCCGTGGTTGTCGCGCCAGTCTTTGAGCACCTCCGGCGGCGTGCGGAAGCAGATGCAGTCGTTGATGACCGGCGTGCCTCCCACGCAGCGCGCCTGCAGCACCGCGATGGAGCTGTCCACGGTGGCGCGCGCGCCGCGCTCTTCGTAGAGCATGGCCAGCATGTCGCCCTCGCGCTGGTTGAAGTCCTTGCCGGTGTAATATCCGCCGGCCTCGAGCACCGCGACCTTCATGTTCGCCTCCGCCAGCAGCGCGGCCACCACGCTGCCCCCGGCGCCGGTTCCGATCACCACCGCGTCGGCGGATTCTTCGAGATTGCGGGTGACCTCCACGATCATGCTTGTTTCACCCACGGCCCCGGATATCCAATGGCCTGCCAGGAGCGCGGATTGACGTAATAGAACGTCGCCACCAGTTTTTTCAGTCCCATGAACCCCTGCCGCTGGATGGACAGGTCGCTGTTCATCCATTTCTCCAGGTAGGCGAGGCGCTCGCCCTGGGACAACTCGGTGAACCGCCGGAATTTCAGTCCGAAAATGGTGGTGCCGTGCTCGAGCATCATCAGCAGTTGCTTGAACCGCGCGCCCAGCTCGGGCGGCGCGGTGGCGAGAAACTTGTCGATGGACCCCGGCACGCCCAGCGCGCTGGCTGATGGCGCGTCCGCGGCTCCCGGCAACAGGGTGTCCGCGGCCGCCTTGAGCACCGCATACTCCTTGTCGGTGAAGCACTCGAGCTTGACGTCCGCCTCTGGATAGGACACGAAGCCCAACCGGAACAGGTTGATGAGGACCAGCAACGCGATCACGACCAGCAGCGTCCGGAAAAACCGGCGGCGCGACGTGGGCCGTTCGTCCACGAACGAAGACATGGCGCGGTAATTTCTGCTAGAGCCGCGCGCAGCCCTTCGTCAGCGTCGGCGGGGCGGCCACGCAGGTGAAGACGAAGTGGCCGGCCAGGTCATAGAAGTGGCCTGGATGGACGAGCACGCCCCGGGTCTGGAGCGCCTCCTCGCAGAAGGCATCCTCATCCTGGCTCACCTGGGCGCACAGGTAGACTCCTCCCTCAGCCTCGACCACCGGAAAGCGGAGCGCCTTGCTGGCCACCCGCCGGCGCGCGCGATATGCCTCAGCCAGCATGGACGGCACGGACGCCTCCGCCAGCAAGGCCGGCGCCATCGCCTGGGCCAGTTCGCCCACCGGCAGAAACGTGTCCGAGACGTGCTCGAGCGCCCGCATCGCCCGCTGGGCATGTGCGCCGGACGCCGCGATCCAGCCCAGCTTCAAGCCCGGCAGCGAAAGCATCTTGGACGCGCCGTTCAAGGAAAACGACAGCGGAAATTCCCGGGGGCGCGGCAAAACCCGATCGTCAACCAGAAATTCGGAAAATACCTCATCGTGGATGAGTGCCAGCGAACCCTGCTCGCAAATCTCCCGCAGCGCATCCCACTCGTCCTCGCGAAAAACCGTCCCCAGCGGATTGTGCGGCGACACCACCACCACCGCGCGGGTGCGGCGGGTCACCTGGAACGCCAGGTCCTCAAAATCCGGCCGCCATCCACCGTCCACGGCGCGCAGGTGGTAAAACCGCCCTCGCACGCCGGCCAGCGCGCAGATGTCTCCGAACAGGGGATATCCGGGGTGCGGCACCAGCACTTCGTCGCCCGCCTCGAGCAGGACGCGGAACAGGTACCAGTAAGCGAGGCTGGTGCCCGGCGTGAGCATCACGCATTCCGGGGAAATCGCCACGCCGCGCCGGAAATACCATGCCGACACGGCCTCGCGGGCCGCCGCCTGCCCGAGGGGATGGGGCCGGTACACGGCGGTTTGCGGGAGCGCAAGGGCGGCGATTTCCGCAAGGCGATCCGCGGGAAACACCAGGCCGTGCTCGTGGGGATTGGCGCCCACCAGATCGATGACGTCGTGCCCCTGGGCCTCCAGGCGGCGCTTGAGCGCGGTCAGCGGATTTGGCTCGGCGTCCGCCCAGTCGCGCCCCAGAGACGACAGAAAATCCCGCAATAAATCTCTCCGGAGAACGCAGAAAGCCGCGTTGGACGCGGCTTCCGGTCAGGAATTGGCTCCGACGGTAAGACTCGAACTTACAACCTACCGGTTAACAGCCGGTTGCTCTGCCATTGAGCTACGTCGGAATGACGAAGGAGATTATAGCACAGGTGCGGCCTTGGCTGTCAATAGCCGCCCGCATCGCGTGTCGAAGGCGACGTCCCCGGGATGGACGTGGGAAGGATGGGCGTGCGCTGCCGCAAGATGGCGGCCGCATCTTGCTTGCGCAGCGCTTCGGCCTGGGCCATGGCGTCCCGCAGTAGGGCGAGTTGTCTGGCGCGCTCCTGCTCCAGCCGCTTCATCCGCGCGGCGCAGGCCCGCTCCTCCTCATCCACGCGGGCGCGCGCTTCCGCTTCCCCGAGATCGAGCAGGGCCAGCCGATCCAACTGCCGTTGCAAGCGGGCCCAGGCATCGCGGGGCGGCGGGCCCTCCCGTCGGGCGAGCGCCGCCCGCATCTGGCGCAGCTCGGCCTGGGCGGCGAGCCGCTTGCGCTGCGCCTCGACGAGCAGGCGGTTGTACTCCGCTTCCTGGTTGCGCAGGGTTTCCATCTCTTCGCGCAGCCGTCGCGCTTCGTCACCGGCTCGGGCGATGCGCGCGTTGATCTCCTGGTCGCGCGCGAGACGCGCCTTCCGCCGCGCCGTCTCCTCGCCGCGCGCCCGCTCGATCTCCCGGTCCCATTGCGCCTGACTGACGTTCCCCGCCGGCCTGTCGAACAGCGGCTCGACGACGAGCATCCCGGCCCAGCCGACAACGAACAGGATCGAGGCCGCCATCATTGCCAGTATCGCGCGGCGGCGACGGCCGCGGGACCCGAGCGCGGCGCAAGCGTCGCACAGCGGCCGATTGTCCGCGCCCGACGCGCCGCACCGCGCGCAGCCGGCCGGCTCTGGCGCCGCGGAGGAGATCGG